>NZ_JAVJQN010000048.1:0-17643 GCF_040218245.1 Coleofasciculus sp. E1-EBD-02
AGAGTTGTTTAGGCTGTTCCCCATTAGTACCATTCACTATGAATTGGTCATGGCTGATGTGGATAGAACCAGTGGTCGTAAATCGGCTCGTAGGAGTGTCGGATTCTCTCCAGTTATGGTGGGTCAACGACAAATGCTGAACTGGTTATCCGAATTAGCTCCGGTGATAACCCATCAGGGATGGCAACGGGACGGTAACGGAACTAGCCAACTTAGGCAATGGTTGGGATTAGCCAAGGACAAGAAAAACAAGGACCAACAGACACCAGCAACTCATGCTGTTGATGGAGTAACCCTGGCAGCGTTTGAATTCATCCAATGGCGGGAATGGCACTCTGATAATGCCAAGCACGGCGGATGGTGTGGCAATGTTCAGGTCACACCTGCACCATTTGCGATAATCCGTAGACCGCCAATTAGCCGTAGACAGTTACACCTATGTGTTCCATCTAAGGGCGGTAAACGGCGCAAATATGGCGGCACAGTTACCCGCCATGGCTTCAGGAAAGGTGACAAGGTTATAGCCGAAAAAGCCGGAAAGACTTACATCGGTTGGTGTTCTGGAGACACAGAGAAACAAGTTTCAGTTAGTGATGTTAACTGGAAACGACTAGGGCAGTTTACTGTCAAAAAAGTCCAGTTGTTGCAGCGAAGCACAGGGTTAATCGTTCGCCGCCAAGCGAAGTCGAAATGTCGTGCCTTCACCTGGATTGTCAAATCTCCCCTTATTGAAAGGGTCGATTTGACCGCTATCCCTCTCCACCCTGCTTCGCTGAGGGTGGAGTCTCACGCGAATACGATGAGTACAACAGCCGTCAATCCTTTTTTAGCGGGAAATTTTGCCCCAGTACAGGACGAAATCACAGCGGATGAACTAACCGTCATTGGTGAACTTCCTGCCGACTTATCCGGGATGTTTGTCCGCAATGGTCCAAATCCTCAGTTTCCCCCTATCGGTCACTATCACTGGTTTGATGGCGATGGGATGTTACATGGGGTGCAGATTAGTAATGGTACAGCATCTTACCGCGATCGCTATGTCCGGACTCCAGGGTTTGAGAAAGAGCGAGAAGCGGGTCATGCTATCTGGACAGGGTTAATGGAACCTCCCAAGGACGAGAATTCCCCACCTTCGATTAAAAATGTTGCGAATACCTCTGTTATCTGGCATTCTGGTCATTTTCTGGCGCTGTGGGAAGGGGGGGAACCCTACGCGATTAAGCTTCCGGAGTTAGAAACGATTGGTGCTTATACGTTCGAGGGCAAGTTAGCCTCTCCTTTCACGGCGCATCCCAAGATTGATCCAGTGACAGGCGAAATGATGTTTTTTGGCTACTCACCCATGCAGCCACCGTTCTTAACATACAGCATTGTTTCGCGATCGGGTGAGTTGGTGCGTACTGTGCCAATTGACTTGCCAGAACCGGTAATGATGCACGATTTTGCCATTACCCAAGATTACACCCTGTTTATGGATCTGCCGATGGTGTTTAATCCCCAGGGAGAAGCCATGATTCAGTTTAAATCCGAACGTCCCAGTCGGTTTGGTATTGTTCCCCGTCACGGTGATAATAGCAGTATCCGTTGGTTTGAGAGTCCGTCCTGCTTTGTTTTCCATACGCTGAATGCCTATCAGGAAGGGGATGAGGTGGTGCTGATTGCCTGTCGGATGAATTCGACGACGGTGTTAACCTCTTCTGAAGAGACTGGGGGTGAAGCTGGGGCGAATGAAGCTCGGCTGTATCAGTGGCGGTTTAATCTTCGCACAGGCAAAGTGCAGGAAAAGCCACTGGATGAACGTATCTCAGATTTCCCCCGCCTTAATGAACAGTTAATCGGACGCAAAATGCGCTATGGTTACACAGCAAAGATGGCAGATAATCCGATGCCGTTGTTTGAGGGTGTGATTAAATATGATTTTGACAATGGCACATCCCAAGTTCACCACTATGGGGCGGGACGTTATGGCGGTGAGGCGGTATTTGCGCCACGTCCGAATGGAACGGCTGAAGATGATGGCTGGTTAGTCACGTTTGTCCATGATGAGAATTCAGAAACCTCTGAACTGGTGGTGTTGAATGCTCAAGACTTGACGGCTGAACCTGTGGCGCGGGTTGTGATGCCTCAACGTGTTCCTTATGGGTTTCATGGGACTTGGGTGAGTCAAGAACAGTTAATTCATTCAATTTAAGCTTAGGTAAGGGCGGGTTTTGTTGAAATGTTATCGGTAAGCCCATCTTTTTAAGGGCTAAACCCGCCCCTACAGGGTGAAGGTCTTGAGAGTTATGTGCTTTCAAATTTCATATTCCCCTTTATAACTGAGTCCGCGCAGGCGGACTACCCTTCGGGAAGGCTTCGCATACATTTGTGTAGCTGTGACTTCCTCCTCGCCAATATCTCTATTAGTTTTTTGGACACACGCTCCGGCTTTCGCCAATCTGGAGATCAACACAACCTGCATAGTCCATCGCTGGAGTATTAGCTGGTTTGAACACTAATAGTGCTGTTGTACCCGATGCATCTCCATGCTTAATTAATAAGTCCCCCTCTAAGAACCCTACATAGCCAATTGTGTCCAACGAATAGGTAGAAAATTCATCTGGTAAAGGTTGAGAACCTGGCACTTGGACTCGATAGATGGCGTAAGCACCCGGTTGGGGATTGATAATGAAAACGGCACTAAAATTCGTCGCCGCAAAATAATCGAGAACTACGCCAACCGCAATGTTACCTGTTTCTGGGTCAACGCTAATGCTATTTCTGACAAAACGTTGACCCCTCATAACTTTTTCAACCGGATTGTAGGTTTCAGGATCGATACTATTCATCAGCCGCACGTTTAGCTCATTAACGTTAATGCTATACGTCTCTCCCTGCCATTCCCATTGCAGTTGTGTGCCATCGGAAACGATTTCAACCGATTCAGGAATAGTTGATGCGTTGAGGCTTGCTGGTGGCGAACCTTGGGCAATTTTAATAGAGTCAGCTATAAATTGGGTTGGGTTGGATTGACTTGTTTGTTCTTTTTGTTCTACCCTTTTTACCTCGACTTCTCCAATACTGGGAGGCAATTTAACCATGGAAATGGTGTAGCTAAAAATTGTGACAAACAGAAAGATAATATATTGAGATACTTTTGATTTCATTGGCATTCTAGAATAATCTTAAGTAACTATTCAGGAAATATAGACGCTTTTTAACTCCCCTTGTTCCATGGCATATTCGTATTCAACAATTCAGCGCCTAGATAAGGCAAGTGATAAGCTGTCCATATTGCCAAAATGTAGAGATGCACTAGGGCGCACTGGATTATAGCCGAACAGATACTATAACTCTAGGATGAGGTAGAACAGAAGTACAAGCCTTATACTAGGCTCAATAGTTTTACTAAGTTAAAGAGATAGGTATGGATTTGCAAAACATTCAAGAAAAAGGAAAAAATGTAGTGAATCAAGTCACTCATACGCTGGAAGAAAAAGGACAACAGGTTAAAGAACAGGTAGTTAATGCTACTCAAGATAAAGCATCAGAGTTGTCTGAGGAGGCGATAACGGCGGCTGTTGATCGCGCTGTCAATGTGATGCAAATTGCTAGCAAGCGGGTTATTGAAAAAGAGATTCCCACGGAAAATGTATCCTTAGAAGTTAGTGTGAATGTGGGGGGGTTAGGTGAACTAAAAATGAAAGCAGATGTGCCTAAAGCGGGAGAATTTCAAAAGCTTGATGTGGATGTTGCGGAAACAGAATAAGCATGGGGTAAACCAGCAGGTACTTCGCTTTTTGTGATGCAGGAGAGCAATGTAGAGACGTAGCATGCTACGTCTGGGAGCAGGGGAGCAGAGGAGCAGGGGAGCAGGGGAAGAAGAAATTACATTTAAAGCTTAAAGGTGACATACACTTCATTAAGCTCCCCTTTTTTAGCTATGCATTAGTCACACAAAGCCGATAGTCGGAAATGGTGCTAAATTCAATCTTAATTGGCTGTTTTAAGCGTAAACAAGGTTAATTCAGGTCGGGCATTAATCCGCATAGGAACTTTGCTAAAACCAATCCCTCGGTTGACATAAAGGCGATTTCCTGATTGACCAAAGTCTTCAACCCAGCCAGCAACATGCACCAAATCTTCTTCATCATAAGTCAGTAAAAACCAGACAGGTGTTAAGTCAAAGGGTAAGAGGCGAATTTGTCCGCCGTGGGTATGTCCGGCAACGGCTAAAGGCGCAGTATTGGCAGGCAAAGCCTCAAAGGAGTTAGGATTGTGCATCATCACTAATCTAGGAGCCGCTTCTGGTAATTCAGTTAATGCCTTTTTCGGTTTATCTTCTTTGGCTTTGTGAGAATCAATACCGACCAAATAGAGGGGATAAGTAGGTTGATGGAAATAAACTCAACCATGTTAAGTTATGTTAACAAGCCTCAAACCCTTACAAATGAAGAATGACGAATGACGAATGACGAATGACGATCCCCACCGTTAACTTTAATTGTCCCCACCTACTTACTGGTTTTGAGTCGTGTCCAGACTTGGGTTATTATTTCCTGGCGTTGCTAATGGTACAGCTTCGTTTTTTAAGACGTTTACACCCACAGATTCCAACGCTTCCCGCACTTGTGTAGATAACTTTTCATTCTTCGGATGGTGCTGCGAATGGAGGGCATAATCATGATTACCCAATACAGCATAGGTTGGTATATTCGCTTCGATGAGTGGATACACCAGTTGAGCAACTTTATCTAATTCCGCCTCAGGATTTTTACCGGGTTCATAAATAAAATCACCCGTTATTAATACAAGATCAGGACGTTCCTTAACCAGTTGTTGAACAATGCGGCGAATCGTGCGTGTATTATCAAGCCATAGTCCAACCTGAAAATCTGAGATAAGTCCAACCTGTTTCCCCTGCCATTTTTGGGGCAAATCAGGAATTTGACCAATCTGCTTTTCCTTATCAATCCAGTAGGGTTCAATGATCACACCCCAAACCAGGTACGCCATCGCAATGGTTAACAAGCCGAGAATCGTATATTTAAGTTTATTGGACTTGCTCAAAGTCGTCAGACTAAACTTATTCATCGCCAGTTGGTAGGGCTTGGGGTATTACTGTTAATTCTAGGGTTTCACCATTTCGTTGCACTTCTAATGGCAAGGGATTATCGACGCCATTTGCCTCAACTAACTGCTGAACGGTTTCCGCCTCGGTTACAGATTGATTGTTAATTTCTTGGATAACATCACCCGCTTTTAATCCCGCCTCATCAGCCGGAGAATTCGGCATAACCCGGACAATCAGGATTCCTTCGTCTGCCTGAATTTGCATCGTATTGTTGGGATTATTATTGATTTTTTGTTTAATTTCTGGCGTCAGCGCTACCATTTGAATACCGAGGTAAGGATGCTCAACTTTTCCTTTAGTAATCAGTTGTTGGGCAATTTGCTTGGCGATGTCAATGGGTATGGCAAAACCGAGTCCTTGCGCTCCTTGGATAATGGCAGTATTCACGCCAATTACTTCACCTCGCGCATTCAGTAAAGGTCCGCCAGAGTTACCGGGGTTTATGGCTGCGTCGGTTTGAATGAAGCCAATTCGTTTATCGGGAACACCAACTTCGCTACTGGAACGGTCAATCCCACTAATTACCCCGACGGTTACTGTTTCTTGTAACCCTAAAGGATTACCGATCGCGATCGCCCATTGTCCGGTTTGTAACCCTTGCGAATTGCCCAGTTCCACGGTTGGCAAGTCGTCGGCGGATACTTTGACTACGGCAATATCAGTCACGGGATCTTCGCCTAACACTTCACCTTCAAATGTGCGACCATCGGGAAAGGATACCCTCACCGTGTCGGCTTTATTAACAACGTGAGCATTGGTAATAATTTCTCCATTATCACTAATCACAAAACCGGAACCAATACCGCGCACGGTGCGTTCTTGAGGCTGGGGAACCGCGCCACCAAAAAAGCGCCGGAAGAAGGGGTCATTAAAGGCATCGGGAATCTGGGTTTCTACGGTTTTTTCTGTATTAATTCGCACCACGGCGGGTTCAACGTTGTTCACTACATCAACGACAAAGTTGGTATCTTCAGGGGTTGGCTCTAGGGCGCGATCGCGGATATCATTGGTATCTTCAACAACTTGAGCTGTGGTTTGTTGCTCAGAAGAGACGGTGGATGGGTTAGAGCAGCCTGCGACACCCAAAATGGTAATCCCTGTGCCAATCAGGGATAGCACGCCGTAAAAACTGGCTGTTCGCTTTCCCGGTTGTTGAGTTCCATCATAAAAACGAGTGGGGTTGCGATCGCAGGATTTTGATTTCATGCTGCTTTATTCTCCTTATGGTGCAAATGAGCAGTATAGTTCTTGTTTAAGATTTAGCGGTTTACCGCTGTATTTGTCATCTGTCTAAAGAGTTCTATATTCTCGATTAGAGCTAACCCCGTTCAGGGCGATTGAAATCGCGGCTACTTGGGAATTAATTTCTGACTGATTAATTAAAATTGGCTTATGTTAGTTGGCGATGATTAAATCTGTAGGGGCGGGTTTTACCAAAAACGTAACAGTTGTAGGAATTAACGTATCTAAACCCGCCCCCTCTCCACCGCAATCGTGCCAAACAATTATGCCTAATCAGGACATTTTACCAACATCATAAATCTGTTATCTGGGATAGTTATTTGTCATTTGTCATACTCAAGGGAGCGAGAAGCAAGCTACGTCTTCTGTAAAGAATTGAATAGAGTTGGATTTACAGCGCTTTGCAAGTAAGTGAGGTACACAGACAGATCCCCGACTTCGTAGGAGTTGTCGGGGATCTTGCTTAGAGACTGTACCTGATCACTACTGATCTGGATCGATACCGTGGGAAAGTAACAATTCTTTAAGACGCTGCGATCGCTGTTGTTCGGTTTCAGCGCGTTGTCGTTCGGTTTCAGCGCGTTGTCGTTCAGATTCAGCACGTTGTCGTTCAGATTCAGCACGTTGTCGCTCAGTTTCAAGTTCTCCTTGAGCAACAGCCTCCCGTTCAGTTGGGGTTAAAATCCAATTACCTTCAGCATCGTACCAACGTAGCCATAGACGATTAATTCCTTCGTATTCTCCTGACCACAAACCCAAACCTAATTCTAATGGGGGAATCCAAATCCTCGGTTCCGTTAACTCCAACTCTTGGTAAAAACCCCCTGTAAGGGCAAAACCTCTTAAGCGATCGCGATAGCGGTCAAATACAATATAATAAGGAACGCCGATAATCTGCTCATATACTTCCCATTTCGTCGGCGGTTCGCTACTCAGGCGTGTGGTTCTACCCAAGTCTTCTTTTTCTGTTCCCGGTGACAAGAATTCCACTATCACCGTTGGACGTACCAATTCTTGCCACATCACATAACTTAATCGTAAATCCTGATTATCATAAAGTTTTGGCACTCCGACTACCCCAAACCAATCGGGTCGTTTATACCAAGAATAGTGACGCACATCGTAGTAGAGGTTCATATCCCCAGCACTAAATACCTCATCGGGTGGGTAGTTACTAGGACAAAAGGTGAGACTGAGTAAAGGGGGTTGGCGGTAGTGGAATTCGTCAGGCAAACCAGGTTCCTCCGGATTTTCGCTAGGTAAATCATACATCGTGGGCAGGGTTTCTCTGGGAGAACGTGGTGGTTCACTTTGCTCGACTGGGTATTTGAATGGTTTGATTGGCATGACGTATTGCCTCAAGACTTTACAATCTATGATAATTCGGTCAGTCTAGTGCAAGCAGGCAGAATGCTCTAGAGTTTCTGTTAGCGTAGCATTTATTCTTTCCTTTGAATAAGAGCTAGTTTTGTTGAGTAGTTATCAGTAGCAAACTTACCTGAATGGCTAAACCCGACCCGAAGATTTACGGATTACTCAGCATAGGTAACTAATGTAGCGGATGTTGATCAAATTATACATAACAATGGGTAAATGATTAATGACTAATGACTGATGGATATCCAACTCCTCCTAATTACCCTATTTGCTGCTACTCTAACCATGCTGGCGACAGGTTTGGGTGCTGTACCCTTTTTCTTTTTTCCCAATCTATCCTCACATTGGTCTGAACGAGGTTATGCTTTTGCCAGTGGGGTTATGCTTTCCGCATCGGTTTTTGACCTGATTTTTCCGGCGATTCAACGCGGCGGTTACACCCAAGGGGTCATCGGTTTGGTTATTGGTACTATCTTTTTTATTATCAGTGAATCCTGGCTAGGCGATCGCGAACCGAAAATTGGGGATATCCGGGGAGCTTCCGCACGGCGAGTGCTTTTAATTCTGGGAACGTTGTTTATTCATAGTTTCCCTGAAGGTGTAGCGGTAGGTGTTGGCTACGGTGCGGGTAAAACTTCCTCACAATTAGGTCTTTTATTAGCCCTAGCAATTGGCATCCAAAATATCCCCGAAGGCGTAGCAGTTGCCCTACCTTTGCGGGCTGAAGGTGTGCCTGTTTCCCGGTGCATTCTTTGGGCAATTTTTTCCAGTTTACCTCAACCGATCGCGGCTATTCCAGCTTTACTCGCTGTGTCGTTCTTTCAGCAACTATTGCCCTATGCTTTAGCATTTGCGGCGGGGGCGATGGGTTTTCTGGTATTTACTGAGTTAATTCCAGAAGGGTTGGAAGGAGGGCGTCGCCAGGAAACGGGAATTATTATTGCGTCGGGGTTTTTGCTGATGATGTTGATTCATACGTTGGTTTAGTTGGTCATTTGTCATTTGTCATTTGTCATGTGTAATACTTGCGAAGCGAGTATGACCAATGACGATCCTCGCCATTAACTTTAATTGTTACCATCTACTTAGCGTTTTTAGATCGGCGTAGCCCTTTATCCAATTCCATTGCCCAAATCACAATCGTACTCATGGCGAGACTGATGCCTAAATCATACAATGACAACCCTGTCGTATTAAAAATATCCTGTAAGAAGGGGACATATACCACCGCCAGTTGTAATAAAAAGGTTAAAATAACCGCACCTAATAAGGGCTTATTTGAGAGTAAATTTAAACGGAATATAGATTCTCGCTCCGATCTCATGCTTTCAGCTAAACCGATGCGGGAAAATGCCAATATACTAAATACCATCGTTTGCCACGCCGCTTGACCTGTAAACCAATAGTGATAATCGACTACTAATAAAACAAGCCCCAGCAGTAACCCAATCCAAACAATATCTCGACCCACTCCCCGACTAAAGACACTCTCTTGGGGATTATGAGGTGGACGGGACATGATATTCGGCTCCGCTGGTTCGACGCCTAATGCTAATGCTAATAATCCATCAGCTAATAAATTAATCCAGAGAATTTGTAAGGGAAGCAGTGGTAAAGGCATCCCCAAGAATGGCGCTAAGATAATTACCCACAGTTCCCCACAATTCCCGGTTAATGTATATTTAATAAATTTGCGGACGTTATCGTAAATGACTCGTCCTTCTTGAGTCGCTGCTACAATCGTGGCAAAGTTATCATCTAACAGCACCATATCTGCCGCTTCTTTCGCCACATCTGTACCCGTTAACCCCATGGCTACGCCAATCTCAGCTTTTTTCAAAGCAGGTGCATCGTTGACACCATCCCCTGTCATTGCCACAACCTGTCCCCGATTTTGCAGCGCTTGGACAATTTCTAATTTGTTCTGTGGCGAAACTCTGGCATAAACAGACACCTGATCAACTTTTTCGGTTAACTCTGATACTGATAGTTTGGCGATATCCTGACCCGTTAACATTAAACCATTGGTAGAAATACCCACGTCTGAGGCAATATGGCGAGCAGTTAAGGGGTGATCGCCAGTAATCATGATCGGGCGAATTCCGGCTTTTTGACAGGTTAGAACCGCCTGTTTGACTTCCGGGCGCGGCGGATCGATCATGCCAATCATGCCGATAAAAATTAGGTCTTTTTCGAGAATATCTTCATGTCGTTCTAGGGGAAGTGTGGCGAGGAGGTGAGATTCTATGGGACGAACGGCGATACCGAGGACACGGATTCCATTTTCAGCGAGTTGGTTGTTGGCATGAGAAAGTTTTTCATACCAACTATCGTTTAAGGGGGTAATCTGATCATTGAGCCAAATCTGGCTAGAAATCTCTAAGAGACTATCAACGGCACCTTTGGTAAAGGCAATATAGGGCGTATGATTAAACAGTAATTCCCAAGGCTTAAGCCAACTTAGCTCATCGGGAAGTTTGTCCGTGGTGGTGGGGAGTTCGTGAACCGTAGTCATCCGCTTTCGTTCAGCGTCGAAAGGAACCTCGGTTATTCGTTCAAAGACATGTTCTATATCCGTTTTCCATAAACCAAAACGGGTGGCGGCGACAATTAGAGCGGTTTCTGTGGGATCACCGAGAACCTGAATCGGGTTGGATTGCTCCAGATGGAACTCTGCGATCGCATCATTACACAACGTCGCTGCCGTGAGTAGTAAGGCGGTTGTCGGTTCCTTTTTTAACCGTTGCGACTGTTCATCCTTTTCCGAGGGAATCATTAACTCATCGAGTTCTGGCATGGTTAACTCAATTTGATGCCCAATCATGTCTAGACGAGTAACCGTCATCCGATTTTGGGTGAGGGTACCGGTTTTGTCTGAACAAATCGTGGTGACTGAACCCAAGGTTTCTACAGCGGGTAATTTCCGAATCAGGGCTCGCTGTTTCAGCATCCGTTGAGCGCCCAAGGCTAAGGCGATGGTGACAACGGCGGGTAATCCTTCGGGAATCGCGGCTACTGCTAAACTAACTGCCATGAGGAACATTAAGCGAACCGATTCGCCTTGGAGTAGCCCCAACCCAAAGATAACCAGGACTAGAATTAAAATCGCGATCGCTAATACCCATCCCAGTTGATCTAACCGTTGCTGGAGGGGGGTGGCTTCCCGTTCTATCCCCTGAATCGCTTTGGCAATCTGACCCAGTTCCGTCTTCATGCCTGTTTCGGTGACGACGGCTAATGCCCGCCCATAGCTAATCACTGTACCCATATACGCCATGTTCTGCCGTTCTGCCAAAGGCAGATTCGCCGTGGCAATCCGTTGGGCAAATTTATCGATGGGTTCAGATTCCCCAGTGAGTGAGGCTTCTGAGGTGCGGAGGTTGCTACTTTCGAGCAACCGACAGTCAGCCGGGACTAAGTTTCCAGCTTCTAGGATAACGATGTCCCCTGGTACCAGTTCACGAGCGGACAGTTGTTCCAGGATGCCATCGCGACGCACTTTCACCGTAGGAACCGCCAGCTTTTTCAGCGCCGCGATCGCACGTTCAGCTTGGTATTCTTGGCGAAAACCGAGGATAGCATTAAATACCACAATTGCGAAAATCGCGATCGCATCCTTATATTCACCTAACACCGCCGAAACCACCGCCGCCACAATCAACACCACCACCACGGTGGCGGTAAACTGCTCCCAGAGAATTTTCCAGGGACTTTCCAGGGGGCGATCAGTTAACTCATTGAGTTTGTAGATGTCCTGACGTTGCCGAGCCTCGTTTTCACTTAACCCGATGGCGGCATCGGTATTAAGCTGTTTGAGAACATCGACAAGATTAAGAGTGTACCAGGTAGTCATTGGTCATTCGTCCTTTGTCCGTTGTCCGTTGTCATTAGTCCTTTGTCTTTTGTCCGGTTCAAAAATAGCCAATGACCAATGACTAAAGATTTAACCCCTGTCCATCCTCACCCTGAGCGAAGCCGAAGGGCTGGCGCTGAGGGTGAGGACTTCCGCGATTACGTTAATCCTCTAAATCTTCATTACTTGCCACACTACCACCACTAACGGTTACCAAGTCAATTTGTTGACGGTAATAATCCACGCTCTTGACTTGAACTTCGACATGATCGCCCAATCGATACGCCGTGCGGTTTTTCCGACCAACTAAACAAGCATGACGAGACCGATATTCGTACCAGTCATCTTTCAGGGAACTGACGTGAACCAATCCTTCCACCAACAAATCTTCAATTTCGACAAAGAAGCCATAGGATTGCACACCTGTAATTAAACCACTGAAGACATGACCCGTGCGTTCTTTCATTTGCTCGGCTTTTTTCAAACCCTCTAAATCAATCTCCGCATCTTCGGTGAGTTTTTCCCGGTCATTGAGATGGGGAACCAAGGTGCTTAATTGACTTTCTAACTCCTGTTGAGTGTCAGGGGGTAAAACATTCCAGTTAATGTTGCCATGGGCGCTACTATGGTGGAGATTCACCCGATCTTTCGACCGAGTGGTACGGCGATCGCGTCCTTCGCTAAAGGTATATTCTAAGACCCGTTGAACAAATAAATCTCCATAGCGCCATCCGGGGGAGATAGCGTGGCAATAGCTGGTATCCAAGGCTAAACCAAAGTGCAATCCAGGCTTAGAACCATAGGCGATCGGTTTTAAGGTTCCCTCAAGTAAGTGATTTAGAACTTTAGCCGCCGTTGATTTCGCCAAGAGTTGGGTCAAGCGCTGATAATCTTGGGATGTGACATCCTCCTCCAAGGATTGCTCGGCATCCAGTCCCAAATTGCTGGCTAACTTGAGTAAGTCTTCCAGTCGTTCTAAATCGGGAGTTGGATGAACACAATAAATCCCTGGCAAGGATAAGGCGTGCAAATGGGACGCTACCACTTGATTTGCCAGTATCATCAATTCTGCTAAGAGCGATCGCAAGGGCATCGAACCTGAAACCATGATCGCCCCTTGGCGTCCTTCATCTTTACTGTGGGGAATGGGTCGAGCAATGGCTTCTTTGGGCAGTGTTCCATTCAATTCAAACGCGCCCCGTTGCTGTCGCACGGCTCTGAGTGCTGGAGATAAGCTGAAGAAGAGTTCTTTGAGTTTGTCTACAATCGGTGCGAGTTCGGGTTCGCTCTCTTCATGTCCGCCCAACAACGCCTGTGCCTGTTCATAACTGAGTTGGTGATCCACTTGGATGACACTAGGTTGAATTTCAAATTCAACCAGTTGTCCAGAGTCCGTTAACGTCAGCAGTACTGACAGGGTTAAACGATCTTCACCGGGTACTAGAGACACCTGAGACAAGAGTTTTTCCGGGAGCAGGGGGAGAACCGTATCTCCCAAATACACAGCCGTTCCTCGCTTTCGTGCCTCTCTATCTAGGGGTGAGTCTAGGGGTATCCAATGGGCGACATCGGCGATATGGATACCTACCTGCCAATTTCCGGTCTTGGTTTTTTCTAGGGTAAAGGCATTTTCGACAATGGCGTTATCTGGGGAGCCTGACTCGTCTTCTATCGTCATCGTCAGCCGTTTCCGCAGATCCAGGCGATTTTTTAAGTCTGTTTTGCGGAGGGAATCGGGTAAGGCTTCAAGCGCTTGCAGTAAGGAATCGGGGAACTGGCGGCGGAGGTCATGTTTACAACAGACAATATCCGTATCAGCGGCGTCTTCGGCATCACTTCCTAAAATGCGAGCCACTTTGCCCAGGGGTGGGTTTTGTCCCAGGGGATAGCGCAGAACTTGCACATGAACCAGATGCTCCACCGCCTCTTCTAGGGGGGCGCTATTGGGTCGTAAATCCAGTTCAAAGAGCAGGCGGTCATCAAGAGGGACGGCGTGATAACTGCCATCTTCAGTCTGTCTGACTCGTGCGAGTACCGAGGGATTAACTCGTTCGAGAATCAAGCGTACCTGTCCTTCTGGAGAACGGCGACGACTCCCTTCTTTAGTGACTTTCACCAAAACGCGATCGCCATTCCAAGCACTACTGAGATGATTCTTTTGAATGTAAATATCATCAGCGCCTTCAACATCTTGAATGGCAAAGCAAAATCCTTTACTGGAGCAGCGCAGTTTGGCTTCGACCACATCCTCTTCATAGACTCGTCGATATCGACCTCGTTCTTTTTCCAAAATGCCAACTTTCTCTAGCACATCCAGAGCAATCTGGAGTTTTTGCAGACTTTCGGAGTCCTGACACCCCAGTTTCTTCTCTAAAACTTTGGGGGCGACTGATTTGTCATCGGTCAAATTGGAGAGTAATGTAGCGATTGAAAATTCCATCCAACAATCCTTTTTCTTTGATCCGGCGTTTACTTGAATTTGCCTAGTGGCAAGACGCTCACCTAGAAGTGACGCTTTCCCATCACCAGTCCAAACCTGGAGAGTCAATGGGTAGCGGTGCGAACTGTATCCGTGATAGTCCGTTGACTGAAACTGACGCTCAAATCACTCTTAAAAGAAGGGCTACAGAGAATCCCATGGAGTTGATGTCAAAGAGTTTACCGATTAAGAACGCTAGGGTAACGGTAATGGCATCGCTTACCAGGAGAGCTATTTTCTTTTTAGAGAGCGATCGCGCCTTATCTGACGGAGCAGTCATCATCTCGTAGGTCTTAGGCTGGTCAGGTAAGGGCTAAATTCCAAGCCCCCGGAACCTATAGCCGTGGGGTTCCTGACAGAAGAGGATCTGTTCAGAATCAAACCGTCTTTTGCCGACGCGATCGCGATCAAGTGGATAGTGTTTGAGCTATCCAGTTTCAGCTTGACGGACACACCTTAACTCACGACCTGTTACGGATAATTGCCGCTTTTCGCTCGCTTAATCGCGTTGCAGCAAGGATGCGTGAGTTACAGTCAACTGGGGACAGTATGTCATTTATGTCATTATTGTAGATTCTCGTACCGCTACCTTGGAAGTCAACTCTCAAAAGTTATGCATTTATGGCGTTAAATCTCTGTTGTGATGCCGAAGTGCAACAGGCGCAAAGAATTGGTAAATTTGTACTAAATCCCCGTTAATTAAAGGGTGGCTTACGCTTCCCATTCTTGTCCTAGCGAGTTTCCCAAGCCACAGGACTGTCCTTAAGGGTAAATGTAACATTATGTTACATATTTATCCAGACAGGCTCTCACCGTACTAATACTACTGTCGCTGTCTATGCGAACTGTCCGAAATGTACCCTGTCCATGTACTGCGTTGAGTCAAGTTTTATGAATCCTACATTGAATAAATTCCGAGTTTCTTATCCTCAAGGGAGCCTGATCAGTGATCTGTTAGCCATCGATCACGGTCAGTATATCGTGCGCGTCAGCGTGGAAATTGATGGCGTAACCCGATCAACCGGTCTAGCTGCGGCTCAAACGGTGGAACTAGCAGAAGACCAAGCTAGACAACGAGCGATAACTGTTTTAGCGGTGGATCGGGAGAGTTCTACGGACACCGAAACATCTCCACCTCATCGCCACACCCAAACGTCAGTGGCGGCTGCTAAGGTTCCCTCATCCCCTGAGTCAATTCCTAACTCGGCTTCCGCTTTTGCGGCAAAAAGGATGGTATCAACATCGGAGGTTGAAGATACTCCAAGTCCTAGTCCAATCGATACCCACCCGATATCGGCAAAACCCAGTCCACCCCCTGAACCGACGGAACCCCTTCCAGAGACGGTTGAACCACCTTCCCCCCCTGAGGCAAAACCCAGTCCACCCCCTGAACCGACAGTAACGCTTCCTGAGACAGTTGAACCGCTCTCAACGGAGGACGTATCAGCATCAGAGACGCCTCTGTTTAATGAAGAGACACCAACCCCAGTGGGAGTCACTCAATCGTCGTTAGAGCCAGAATCAACACCACCCCCACCTCCTGCACAAAAGGAAGCTGAACCCGATATCCAGAGTCAACCCAAATCCGAAACACCCATTGACTTTTCCGAAATTATTGCCCGAACCAATGTGGAACTCAAACGGCTAGGGTGGACGAATCAACAGGGACGAGATTACCTCGTCGAAACTTATGGTAAGCGATCGCGTCAGTTGTTAACCGATGAAGAGTTACTCGACTTCTTACATCATCTCGAATTAGAACCAACACCCGACTAATCAGATTTGAGGAAAGTAGGGGCGGGTTTAGTCACTTTCGTCTTGCTGTTGATGATAACGTTTGTGCAAAACCCGCCCAAACCGATGTGTAGGGACGGGTTTCACTCTTGCCAATATTAAATTGGCTAGCCCACCGTCGCGGGAGTCCGGGCGGCGGAAGGACGCCGATTAATCACTTGATCAATTAAGCGGTACTCCTTGGCTTCCTCGGCTGACATAAAGAAGTCCCGTTCTGTATCTTCGGCAATTCGATCTAGGGGTTGATCGGTATGTTCAGCCAGAAGCTGATTCAGCCGTTGTTTGTGATACAGGATTTCTTTTGCCTGAATTTCAATATCACTCGCTTGTCCTTGAGCGCCGCCTAAGGGCTGGTGAATCATAATTCTGGAATGGGGTAAGCTCATCCGTTTACCCTTCGCTCCAGCACTCAGCAGAAACGCACCCATACTCGCCGCCAAACCCACACAGATGGTGCAGACATCCGGACGGATTTGATTCATGGTATCGTAAATCCCCATTCCTGCGGTTACAGAACCGCCTGGGGAGTTGATGTAGAGATAAATGTCTTTTTCGGGGTCATCGGCTTCCAGGAACAAGAGTTGAGCCACGATTAGGTTAGCCAAATCTGAATCAACCTGTTGTCCCAGAAAAACGATCCGTTCCCGCAACAGACGAGAGTAGATGTCAAAGGCGCGTTCACCGCGACCCGATTGTTCGATAACTGTAGGAATCATGCCAATTACGGTAATCTTATGCTCATATTCTTTTAGATTGTAGCGATTGACGCCAGATGAGGGGTGGAGGGGTTGAGGGAGATGAGGGAGATAGGGGAGAAATTGTAGAGACGTTCCGGCGGAACGTCTGTTGTAGGGGCGGGTTTTACCATTAACATTAGGTTTTCACTCTGATATCACTAAACCCGCCCCGATTAAAGTGCAAGTCATCTTCAACAAATGACCAATGACAAATGACCATTAAAAAATAATGTCTTGTTCTTTATCTGTAAAGCGAACATCTTGAATATTGAGTCGGGGGTTTTCCAACAAAGTTTTGCGGATACCACCAAATAATGCCAATTGTTCGCACATCGATAGGGAGACAAATTGACGCTGGGAATCTGGAGATAAGCGCAAATCGATGGTAGCGACACTATTATCGAGATTTACGCGATAACCCGTTAAATCCAAATCCCCCGAACTCACTTGGGCGACAACATTTCCCACAGACGCCGTTACCGGAGTTTCTGCTGCAACAGCAACGGGTTCAGGAATAAGGGTTTCACATTGGCTATCAGTGCGGTAAATGTTGAGGGTTATGGTTTCAACAGCATCAGTGGGTTGAGGCGTCGAGGCTGGATTCACCTCCGGGATAACAGAAGAATCCGGTTGGGCGATAAGTGAGGCGGTTGAGTCAGGATTTGCTTGTGGGGGAGAGGATGACGCAGATGACGTTTCGACGGGATTGTCAGGAATTCCTTTACTATTTGCAGCTAGCCAACCCCAGCCACCAACACCAGCAATAATCAATCCTGCGATCGCGGGGATAAAATAGGGGTGAATACGACTCATAGTGGAATGCTGATTGCTTCGGGTAGATGTTCGTAACTATAGGATTCGAGGTAACTGGCTACTCATCCGGAGCAAAATTGGTCAACAGGGAAAAACGCGATCGCACGTTTACCCAACAGGATAGATCCTGTAGGGGCGGGTTTGACAGCCAACGTAACGGTTTTTGGGAATAACGTATCTAAACCCGCCCTCCTCTCCACCCCAATCGTGCAAAAAAATAACCCTACCCAGATGA
>NZ_JAVJQN010000059.1:0-78916 GCF_040218245.1 Coleofasciculus sp. E1-EBD-02
CGAGTTCGTTATCGACAAGAAAAGGAGGTCAACCCGATTGGATTACTGCACACCGATTCACCGTAAGGATGGTTATAGCTATGCATTTTGATTAGGTTTGCGTAGATGTCTATAGAGATTTGGTTACAGTTCTTTACCCCCCGCAGAACTTACCCCCTTTACTTGGGTAGCAGAACGCCCCACTGTCGCCAAATTTAAGTTTATCCCCCCGACGAAGGTGGGAGTGTTGGACTGGTATGAACGTCTCACTGACTTGAGTGGTACACTCAACCCGTAGCCCCAACCGGGTGAACGAGTCACGTTTAGTAAGATGAAGCAGGCGCTGAGGGCTGGTTATAACAGCTTAACCACTGACCAAGCTCAGGCTGTGATGAATAAGTATGGCGCTGATTATCTGCTCACGAGTACCACTCATATCATGTCCTGACGATTACCCATAATTGCAATGCTGTAATAACAAGGTTTTCAGGCGTTTTTATTCGGGGTGTTTGACCGGACATGATATCACTCTCTAGATTTTTCGATCGCGTATCGGAATTCGCGTTATATTCTCTATGCTAAGTCTTCAGATAGGCAATAGGCAATAGGCAATAGTACAGAATGTCTTAACCTGCCTTTGTAAGGCTATAACGGTTTAATTTTAGGCAATGGTTCATGTCGATTTTTCTTGGTTTTTCTGATACCTGATGCAGGGCGATCCGATAAGGTTTATGGGTGAATTGTGTTCATTGTTGCAGCGGGTCGTCCCTACGGTTCAATTGATATCAATAGAATTGATGGGGTATGCCAAATGTGGCGGTAAATAGTCGGACATTGCTTTACACATAAGACGAATGATGTCATGTCCGGTCAAACACCCCTGAATAAAAACGCCTGAAACCCTTATATTTAAGGCATTGCAATTATGGGCAATCGTCAGCACATGATATGACAAATGACCAATGAACCATGAACAATCAACAAATGACGAATGACAATCCCCGCCCTTAACCTTAACTTTTCCCACCTACTTACTGGCAAAGTCTCTCGCACTCAGCAGGTGTTTTGGTTGAGTTTAAGCTTGACTTTTGCTGGTATTTATGCATATCCGGCACTGCAAGAGGCGTTGAGTCATGAGTATATTGTGCAGGATGATGCGCGGCAGCATGTTTTTTGGATGCGTCGGTTTCTCGATTCACAGGTGTTTCCTGGGGATTTAATTGCTGATTATTTTCAATCGGTTGCACCCTGGGGATATGCTACATTCTACCGCATCTTTGCCACGGTAGGAATTGATCCGATGACGTTAAGTAAGATTTTACCGCCAACGTTGGGATTGGTGGCTACCGCCTACTGTTTTGGCATTACTCTACAACTTTTGCCTGTACCCGTGGCGGGATTTATCGCATCGTTGCTATTGAATCAAAATCTCTGGATGAGAGATGATTTAGTATCGGCTACACCTGTCACCTTTGTCTATCCACTATTTCTCGCTTTTGTGTATTATCGGTTGCGACAGTTGTTACTACCAACTCTTGTCGCGATCGCGCTTTTGGGGTTATTTTATCCTCAGTGTGTCTTGATTGTGGCTCTTTTGTTGATTGTTCAGCTAGGGCGGTGGGAACAAGGGCGGTTTCGCTTATCTCCAGTGCGCTCAGATTATTGGTTCTGTGGGTGGGGATTAGGAGTCGCATGTATGGTTCTCTTCCCCTATTTAAATCCGTCAGAATTTGGTTCTGTAATTACGGTAACACAAGCGAGGAGATTATCGGCTTTTTCTGCTGAAGGATGGTCAAGTTTTTTTAATGATGACCCCTGGAATTATTGGGTTTGTGGTAAGCGCAGTGGTATGCTGCCAACGGAATGGTGTCGGTTGATGGCAAAGTATTCGATTCTTTTAGTACCACCACAGGTTTGGGTAAGTTTTTCTTTGCCGTTTTTGTTGAACTATCCCTCGCGGTTTCCTTTAGTTAAACGGGTGAGTAGGGGGATTAGTTTTTTACCTCAGATGCTGCTGGTATCGATGGGTATGTTTGTCGCGGCTCATCTGTTTCTATTTAAGTTACATCTTCCTAATCGCTATACAGAACATAGTTTGCGGATTGTGGTGGCGTTGGCGGCGGCTGTGGCGCTGACTATTTTGTTAGATACGGGTTTACAGGTGGCTCAAACGAAAGGGAAACCGCTTTGGGGGGTTGGGTTTATGGGGGGTTTGGTAGCTATTCTTATGGTTTATCCCAGTCTTTTGCAAGCGAATGATTACCCGTTTCCGATAAGTCGTTACACGGTGGGAACTATGCCAGAACTTTACGAGTTTCTGCAACAACAACCGCAAGATACAGTGATTGCTTCGTTGACGGAGGAAGCGAATAGTTTACCGACGTTTGCCCAGCGCTCGATTTTAGTGGGGGGAGAGGGATATGCGTTGCCTTATCATTTGGATTATTACCATGAAATGTATCAGCGGACGGTTGATTTGATTGAGGCTCAGTATAGTTTAGATGAGGGAGTGGTGCAAGATTTTATTCGGCGGTATGGGGTGGATTTATGGTTAGTGGAACGGGGGGCGTTTACGCCGGAGTATGTGATGGGTAATCGTTGGATTCAAGAGTATGAAACGGCGGCGACAGGGGCGAGGTTGAGTTTGCAAGGAGGAGGGCTTCCGGTTTTGGCGGCAAAGATGGAACGATGTATGGTGTTTGAGGGGGAGGGGTTGGTTGTTTTGTCGGCGAATTGTTTGGGTATTAGTCATTAGTCATTTGTCATTTGTTCTTTGTTAGGTTAGATTTGTTGTCTCATGATTTTATTTTTAACGCAGAGTGACGCAGAGGGAAGCGCAGAGGGGCGCAGAGGTTTTTGCGGGATGTTAATGGGGCGAGTCGCGGTTTTGGGGAGGAGGATGTTCTTAAGGAATATGGCATGTTTTGATGTAGGGGCGGGTTTTATAGCTGTACTCAGGCAGGTTAGGATATTCGTTACTGTTAAATGTTAACTGAAAAATGACGAATGACAAATGACAAATGACAAATGACAAATGACGAATGACAAAGTATCTCGTTCTCAAATTATCGTTTGGTTCAGTCTCAGTTTGACGTTTTCTGTGGTTTATAGTCTTTTGGCACTTCAGCAGGCGTTTAGTAGTGACTATTTGGTGGATAGTGATGCCAGACAGCATGTGTTCTGGATGCAACGGTTTTTAGAGCCACGGCTATTTGCGGATGATTTAATTGCCGATTATCATCAGTCGGTTGCGCCAGTTGGATATGCGACGCTTTACCAGATTATGGCAGGTTTTGGGATTCATCCCCTGGTATTTAATAAGCTGGTGCCGACTATTTTGGGAGTGATTACCACGGGTTACTGTTTTGGTATTGGTTTGGAATTGTTACCTGTGCCAATCGCTGGATTTACGGCGTCTCTATTGCTGAATCAAAATCTTTGGACAACCTATACTCTGATTTCGGGTACGCCGAGAGCGTTTGTTTATCCAATCGTGTTGGCGTTTTTGTACTATTTGCTGCGGCGCTCACTGTTTCCTTGTCTGGGTGCGATCGCGCTTTTGGGGGTATTCTATCCTCAGTATGTGTTGATCTGTGCGGGAATCCTGATTTTGCAGATGGGAAACTGGCAAGGGGGGCGATGGCGGCTTTCGGGGAATCGCCGGGATTATTGGTTGGGTGGGTTGGGATTGGCGGTGGCGATTCTGGTACTGCTACCCTACACTGTACAGTCTAATGAATTTGGACCTGCGATCGCGGCATCTGTGGCGAGAGGGTTACCGGAATTTATGCCTGAGGGGAGAACCCCTTTTTTTGATGCGAATCCTTGGGAGTTTTGGCTGTTTGGTAAGCGTAGTAGTTTTTTGGGCGGATTGTCTCTACCGCCGTTACTCTATCTGGGGTTGCTTTTACCGATACTGTGGCGCTATCCCTCCCGCTTTCGCTTGGTTAAGCAGGTGACGAGGGGTGTGGCGATTTTACCTGAGATGGTGATAACGGCGGGTGTGACGTTTATTCTCGCCCACGTTTTCTTGTTTAGGCTACATCTGCCGATTCGGTATACCACCCATAGCCTGCGAATCGTCATGGCATTGGCGAGTGCGATCGCGTTTGTGGTAGTAGTAGATGCATTGGTTTATTGGGCAAGGGTTACCTCTCACCGATTTAGAAGAGGCTTCGCCTGGGTAGTTACGGCGGTTTTGGGGATGATACTTATTTTCTATCCCTGTTTTGTGAGTTTCCCGTTTACCCGATATAAACAAGGTCAGTATCCCAGTTTATATGAATTTTTAGCTCAACAACCGCAGCCGAGTCTGATTGCTTCCCTTGATGAAGAAGCCAATAATTTACCGACGTTTTCCCAGCAGCCTGTTTTAGTCAGTGAAATGTATGCGATTCCTTATCATGTCGGGTACTATAATCAGATTCGTCAACGGGCGATTGATTTGATTCAGGCTCAGTATAGTCCAGACTTATCCCAGGTACACCAGTTTATTCAACGCTATGGCGTCACCTTTTTTTTAGTGCATCGTGCCGCGTTTACACCCGACTATATTGCAGGGAGTAATTGGTTGATGCAGTATCCCCCAGCGAAAGCCGCGATTGCTCAGTTGCAGGCAGGAATAAATCCTGCCTTGTCTCAGGTTACAGAACAGTGTAGTGTATTCGAGACGGATGCTTTGATAGTTCTAGACGCGCAATGTATTATGGGGGTTGCTGAATAAAGGAAGCAGGGGTGTAGGGGCGGGTTTTACAGATAACTTATGGCAAAAACGTTGTCGGGGCGGGTTTAGTCATATCTGGGTGTAACCCTGAATGATAGTAGTAAAACCTGCCCCTACCTTAAACCCGCCCTTCTCGGGCAGCGGCAGGAAGTTAGGGTGAGAACATGAAAGAAATTCGTCATCAGGTCATAATAGCTTGTGTGGCAATAACAATCATCTTGGGTTTATTTTTTCGCTTCGCTAACCTAGGGAAAAAAGTCTATTGGACGGATGAAATTTATACATCAGTTCGCGTCTCCGGACATACCATTCAAGAGTATAGTCAGGATAACTTCAACGGCGATATAATTCAAGTTAAAGCCTTACAGGATTATCTACAACCTCGCCCCCAAAACGGCTTAAGCGATACGATGAAGGCTTTAGTCAACAAGTCAGAGCATCCACCATTATATTATTTAATGGCTCATTTCTGGGTGCGCTGGTTTGGCAATACTCCCCCTGTCACTCGTAGTTTATCTGCCTTAATTAGTCTATTGGTATTTCCGGCAATATACTGGCTATGTTGGGAGTTATTTGAATCTCCGATAACCGGATGGGTTGTCGTTTCCCTGATTGCCGTTTCTCCGGTTCATATCCTCTACGCCCAAGAAGCACGGCAATATAGTTTGTGGACGGTAACTATTTTACTATCCTGTGCCGCTTTATTCCGAGCAATGCGAATGAAAACCCCAGTAAATTGGGGAATTTATGCCCTAACCCTGTCACTCGCCCTCTATTCTCATTTACTCTCATTCCTGGTGTTAATCGCTCAAGCCATCTACGTCGCCGCCATGAATCGCTGGCGGTTAACTCAACAGTTGAAGGCATATCTGTTCGCGTTAACCGGAGCAATAGTGGTATTCTTACCCTGGTTCGTCTTAATTCGCGAAGTTCGAGCCACAGGTTGGACATCAAAAGATATCCCACTATGGGTTCTATTCAAGCGTTGGATGTTTAATCTAACCGCCGTATTTTTTGATCCGCAAATTAGCTATGATAAGCAACTATTCGATATTCGCTATGGTGTGGATAACGGACTATTTGGGCTTAACTATCCGTTAACCTATCTCGTCATCCCAATTTTACTCCTAGTAGCTTACGCCATCTATTTCCTGATTCGCACCACGCCGAAACGGGTTTGGTTATTTGTCCTGATTTTAATCAGTATCACCGCACTCCCTTTAGCCTTACCCGATTTACTAGGGCGGGGACAACGTTCAACGATTGCCCGTTACCTTATCCCTAGTTTTGTGGGGATTCAGTTAGCGGTGGCTTATTTACTCAGCGTTAAAATAACTCCCAGTTTTGCCAAAGCTGGACAACAGAAGCTATGGCAAGTAGGAACCGTTATATTAATCTCGCTAGGCATTTTATCCAGTGCGGTAAGTTCTCAATCCGAAACCTGGTGGAACAAATACACCAATTACTATGACCCCCAAGTCGCTCGGATTGTCAATCAATCTCCCACCCCTTTAGTGATTAGTAGCAGTGTCGTGAGAACCACATCGCTGAGTTATTGGCTCAACCCCGAAATCCAATTAATGGTAATCGAAGCCCCCCCACTTCCCGACAATCTCAATCAATTTAGTGATGTATTTTTATTTCAACCCACCAATGACTTACGGGCTGAACTCGAACAGCAATCCCCCTATCAAATAAAACCCGTCTATGAATTAGGATGGCTTTGGCAAATCCTGTCCCCTAATTAGGGTGTGCTGTTGTGAGGTGATGGGGTGATGGGGTGATGAGGGAGACACAGAAATTATCATATATATTTTAAAGTTATTGCCTTGATTAACCGCCCCACAACCCCCCTTCTCCCAATACTACCTGAAGCGCTCCCTCTGCGAACCTCTGCGCTTTCCCTCTGCGAACCTCTGCGTTGAAAAAAATCTACTCTTCCCCTCTACAAACCGTTCAAAAACCCGTCTCTCTATGCCGAAAAACCACCCCCAAAAAACCCAACTCTCCCTAATCACGCATCAATCCCAACCCCTGGTAATTTTCTGGTTATCCCTCAGCCTCATCATTGCCACCAGTTATAGCCTGTTAGCCCTACAAAAAGCCTTCAATTCCCCTTATATTGTCCAAGATGACGCCAGACAACACGTCTTTTGGATGCAGCGATATATAGATTCCCAATTATTCCCCAATGATATCATTGCCGATTATTTCCAATCCGTCGTTCCCGTCGGCTATAAAACAATCTACCAACTCATCGCCAACCTAGGAATCGCACCCCTAACCCTGAGTAAACTCCTCCCTCTACTCCTCACCCTAATCACCACAATTTACGCCTTTGCACTCACCCTACAACTCCTCCCCCTACCCATCGCCGGATTTATTAGTTCCCTCCTCGTCAATCAAACCCTGTGGATGCGGGATGATTTAGTCTCCGCCACACCCAGAGCATTTGTCTATCCATTACTCCTGGGATTCTGGTATTATCTAATCAGGCGATCGCTAATTCCCAGTTTAGGTGCGATCGCGCTACAAGGATGGTTCTATCCCCAAAGTGTCCTCATCTCCAGTGGAGTCTTAATTCTCCAGTTGGGGAAATGGCAAAGGGGACAATTACAACTGTCACGGGAAAGGAAGGATTACTACTTCAGCGCGGCGGGTTTAATCGTGGCATTTTGCGTCATGTTACCCTACGCCATCACCACATCCGAGTTTGAGCCAATTATTACCGCCAGCCAAGCCCAACAAATGCCAGAATTCTGGGCGGGGGGGCGAGCCAGCTTTTTTACCGATAATTTCTGGGATTTCTGGTTAAATGGCGATCGCAGTGGTCTTCTCCCTCGACGCCAATCCCTCCCTATCTTACTATACGCCGCCCTCTTCTTACCCTTTTTGGGTAAAATTTCCAAACACTTCCCCCTAACCCGACAGGTAAAACCCTCAATCATCCTCCTCCCTCAAATTCTCCTCATCTCCCTAACTCTCTTTTTTACCGCCCATGTACTACTCTTCCACCTCCATTTACCCAGTCGCTACACTGAACACACCTTACGACTCCTCCTCCCCATCGCCACAGGAATCGCCCTAACCATTTTATGTCATGGACTCTTCCAGAAAACCAAAATCCTCGCCATTGGTTTCGCCACAATCCTCGCCGGAATCATACTATTCTACCCCCTCCTCGTCCCCAACTTTCCCAAAACCGCCTACGAAATCGGAACTGCACCCAAACTCTACCAATTTCTCACCCATCAACCCAAAGACAGCCTGATCGCCTCCCTATCCCCAGAAACCGATAACCTCCCCAGCTTTACCCACCGTTCAATTTTAGTCAGTTGGGAATACGCCATCCCCTATCATCTCAGCTATTACCTCCCCTTGCGCCAACGCGCCATTAACCTAATACGCGCTCAATACAGCCCTGACGCCAACGAGATCAAAACATTCATCCAACACTATAATATCGACCTTTGGCTCATCGACCAATCCGCCTTCACCCCCGACTACATCAGCCACAACAAATGGATACAACAATTTCCAGATATCGCCACAGAAGCCAGCCAAAGACTAAAACAAAGAACCCCCTTAGCCCTCCCCCCCATAATCCGCCAATGTAGCATCTTTCAAACCCCAAAACTCACCATCTTAGACGCCAAATGTCTAGAGCATAATTTGTAGTTGTTTGTAGTTGTTTGTAGTTGCGCTTGTAGTTGCGCTTGTAGTTGCGCTGTCTTCGCCGGTTCATCGTAACGCCATCCACATAAACCCCATGCCTTATAGACCAACTTAGCCAACTTAAACTAACACATCCTCCCAACCCAAACCAAACCTAAAGCCCTAACCACTAAAATAAACCAGCTAAAACAGCCGAACAGACTTTACCCTTAAAACAGGCGCAAAACCTTACCCCCCAAAAACACGATACACCCCATAATACTGATCACGAAACAACTCCTCCAACCCCTCACAGCCCCAATCAAACTGTTCGCGCTCCAAAACAACATGAGAAATCCCATACCTATCCCGTAACTCCCCCAAAACCCCACACCCCTCTCCATAAAACCCTCGAGCCAACTGCAGCCGACTATACCACTCAATCACCTCCCTATCCTTATACGGATGAGACTTAAAATTAACCAAAATCGGCGCCCCCGTAAACAACCGAAACTTACGTAACCGCTTACTATCCGGCATCACCAAATAAACGTCCCCCGATACCCTCGTCTGCTTAACAAACTCCATCATCGGCGTCGTCTTATCCTTCCCATAAAACGAAATAGCCTGCTCCACCGCCCCCGCCAAAACCAAAACCGATAGAACAAATAACGTCACCCGCGCTACCAACCGCCGATGCTTAAACACAAAATCACCATACTTTCTCAACCCTCCAGCCACCAAACCCGCACCGACAATACAACTCGATAACGGCACCAAAAAGACAGACAATCGCCAAGGCGCAATAAACGCCAACGTATCAGAATTCAACTGAATTTCAGCCACCGTTAACCCTATCGCCATCATCCAAGGTAACAGCAACACCAGAAACAGCCTCGTTTTCCGCACCAAATAAACCGCCAGCGCCACTATCCCCGCCTGAATATAAGGCACCTGATCATCCAACCAAACCTCAGGTAACGAATGATGTGGCGTTCTAAACTCAACAATAATTTCCTGCGCCTTGCGCCAAATCTCCGGATTCGTAGCGCTGAAGGTGAAATACATATAACAAAAAACAGGTAAAACCAAAATCAACGATAAAACACCAACCGATAACGCCTTCCGACACTTCCGCTCCTCCCTTAAAATAACCCCCATATACGATAACGTCAGGATAGCCGCACTCAGCAAATACGTCGGATGAAACGTCGTCGCCAACGCTAACGACGATACCGCCCAAAACGGTTTCCCACTCAGAAACAGCCAAATCGACAACAGGATAAACGCGCCAAAATTACAGGGCTGAAAAACTTGTCCCAGAATAAATTGATCCGCCACACCCGCATGAAAATGCCAACCCGTATCAAAATTGCCCACTTTAATATGTACCGTGTGCAGCGCCACAAACACCGTAAAAAACACCCAATACTTCAACCCGGAATAGCCAATCTTGTAGACATGATTAACAATCCCCAAAATACTATAAGCATACACCCCAAAAATAAGGATATAATACCCATAAAACATCCATTCCGGATGAATATACTGATACGTAAACTGGACTAAAAAACTAAAAGCCGGCAACGGATCAATCGTATTCGCCAGCCAGTCTTCCGACAACAACCCATGACCCGCTTTCGCCAAACCTTGTAAAAACTTAGTATTCTGATTATCGGGTGAATTATAGATAGGATCTTGAGTATAAGCGATACCAAAAACCAGAGCAACCGCCAGAAACCGGGCGATGGATGAACATGACTGGATAGGAGAGACTGTTTTAACCTTCATACTAAAATTGATGACTCAGCCTGTAGGAATAGATCTTTAGCAATCCTATATTATAATGACCCAAATGGAAATCACGACAGGGAGGATAATCCGTTGAAGAGTGCTGTACCCTCAAAAACTATCGATAGAGCCTTTTGCGCCTTAGTGATTTTTAGTCTATTGATTAACCTTTGGGGAATCAACTGGGGGTTACCCAGTTTTAACGGCTGGGCGGCGGACGAACTCACGCCGATACGAGTGTTGGAAGCCATTGAACAAGGATTTGCCAATAGATGGCATTATAAGTATCCACCGTTTCATTTCTACCTGCTTACGCTTTTCTATTCCCCTGTCTTGCTCCTCCATCAATTGGGTGTGGTAAATGTCTATAGTTTACCCACCTATACCCTTTTATTTTATATCGGCAGAGTTCTCAGTCTGATTATGGCAGCCGGGATTTTAGGGATTGTCTATAAAATTGGACAAGAAATCTATGATCAACAGTCAGCCTTCTTTGCCTCCGTCATCGCCAGCTTAAATTTACCCTTTATTTATTATGCCAAAACTATTAACCTTGATATCCCCTATTTATTCTGGTTCATGTTATCATTACTCTTTTATATCCGCATCTTAAAAAAGCAACAAACCAGGGATTATCTATTATTTGCAGCGACAGCCGCGATTGCGGTTGCCACGAAAGACCAAGCGTATGCCTTCTATATCCTAACCCCTGGCTTTATTGTATGGCAGCACTATCGGTATTTGCAGCATCATGATTCATCCGTCACCCTAAAAAACGCCCTGAAAGACCGAAAAATTTTGCTTTCCTTAGGCGTAGGACTTGCGCTCTTCCTCGCTATGCATAACGTTATATTTAACTTAAATGGCTTCTTTGCTCATGTCAATGATATTACATCAGGGGGCGCTACCATCAGTCCTCGATTTGAGCGAAATATATTGGGACACCTGACCATGTTTTGGCAAAGCTTGAGGCATATCCGAGTGTCTTTTGGCTGGTTTTTATACGGAATCTGCATACTGGGTTTGCTCAAGGCTGTTTGGCAACGGAAACATTATTATCTCCTCTATTTACTGATTCCGATTGTCTCGTATTATTTATTTTTTGTCAGCATTGTCATGTATAACGCCCTGCGTTTTCTGCTTCCCGTATGTCTAATTTTGGCGTTTTTTGGTGGCAAGTTAATCGGGGATTTTCTCTCCCAATCTGCCCAGCTAGTTCGCGTTAAATCATTATCGATTATTGCTGTATTTATTTATACCTTTTTTTACACCACATCCGTCAATGTATTAATCACCCATGATTCCCGATACATTGTTGAACAATGGATGACAAAAACCATTACCTCCAACGATTTTATTTTAGGTGCTGGTGACGCTAAATATTTACCCCGATTAGAAAAATTTAGCTCAGAAAGTCTCAAGCGCCCGACTCTGGAAACTCTCAAACAGAAAAATCCAGATTATATTATTGGCACGAGTGCCTACGATAGTCGTCGCTTTGAAGCAGGCACACCTAAGTATGAATTTTTCTCTAAACTAGAAACAGAAGAACTCGACTACGATTTAGTTTTTCAGTATAAAGCTGACCCCCAATGGGATTTACTAAATCATCAAGAATTAGGTTATCGACATATCAATCGCATGTACGTTTACTCCAACTTCGATAAAATTAACCCCCAAATCAAAATTTATAAAAAGAGGAGTTAGAGGGAACAGGGAACAGAGAACAGGGAACAGGGAACAGTAAATACCTAAACCAGCAAGCCTTCATCTTTTAAGTTAAACGTCAACAAGCAAAATGCTTTCATGAAAATGACTAAATTTTTAGCGGAGTCAACCCTTTGTTCTGATCCCCCTCAGTCCGATAAAACCTGAACACTTAGGCGATGCTTAAACAATTATTTTAAATTCGAGATAATTATTTCGCCTAAGCTGAACATTTTTTGAGCGAGTGGGTTAAAGTTTTGCTGATTTTACAAAGAGATTTAATTAACGACCTAGACAACATGGCACAGTTGAGGAACTTGGGTCACTTGTTTGCGTTGGCTACTGCCAACTTTATAAGATTTTACAACAGAAAGCTCGAAAAGCTGGGAGGCATTCAGCCGTGAGTAGGGTTCAAGGGATTCAGGCATGGCTTGGTAACAATGGGGACAGAACCAGTAGACTTGGTGAGAGCGAATGTGCCTGAGTAAGGTGTGTGAACAACAAAGACAAGTATGACTAAACATCTTTTTCCTTCCTATTTGCAGTAGAGTTCAATTCAATTCCGGTACGATACCGTTATTGGCGTGGTTTGACGAGACTGTAGAGTGTGATACAATCTACGACAACTCTGCTTTATCTCTAGACTAAAACCGAAATCTGAGGAAATTCTGAGGATAAAAATCTGTTTCAAAAGTTTAGAGTTTCTGGACTGTGGTGAATCGGGTAAGAGTATTAAAAGAGTATTAAATAAAAGCTATTCAATTTATTTTTGTGGTAGGCAATCAGGCGGATCAGGTGTCACCGTGTCAAACTGGGGCGTCAAAATAGGGATTCGATGACGATCGCACTGTAGATAGGAGTATGCCCCAACCGAGGATCTGCCGCATCAATGGCGGAATACCGGGTTTGGGCAAACCTCACGCACGCGATCGCAAAAAATAGTATGGTTATCTATCAGCAGGCTAGCAACCCCAGTCAAAGCCAACCCGCCAACCCGACGTCATGCCCGTTTCACGAACAAAAGCGGGATTCTGAGGCTTGTGCATTTCTAGCCATCTTCAATGACTCCCTGGATGCTATGGTTGTTGCTGATAGTCAGGGAAAATTACTCCGAGTCAATCGGGCGGCGGGTGAATTATTTAAATTGTCTAAGGATCAACTCCTGCATCACACGATATTGGAAACTACTCCAATTAGTCTTCACCACTGGCATTCCTTTCTCGCCCAAGGGCGAATCACCCACAACTTTTGTCTCTGGCGTGCCGATGGCACTCAACGCGATGTAGAGTTAGAAGGTACCGCCAATATGTTGCCAGATCATCATCTATTAGTGTTGCGAGATGTAACTGAACATCAGCAAGCGGAAAAGGCATTGCGGCAATCCCAGAATGTGATTGAACAAATTAGTCAATCCATTTCCGCTATTGTTTATATTTACGACATCATCGAACAGCGTAATATCTATAGTAATCGCACCATTACTGAAATTCTGGGCTATTCTCCGGAAACAGTACAAGCCATGGGAGAAAGTCTGTTCCCTCAACTGATGCACCCGGACGATTTAGACAAATTATCGTCACGAATTGAACGCTTGGCGACAGCTTCCGATCGAGAAATTATCGAAACCGAATACCGAATGCGTCGTGCCAATGGGGAATGGTGCTGGCTTTATAGCCGAGATACAGTGTTTGCCAAAACTCCCGATGGCAAACCTCAACAAATTTTAGGTGTCGCCACCGATATTACCACGATAAAATTAGCCGAAGCCAAAATATTAAGCTTGAATGCTGAATTAGAACAACGGGTGAAAGAACGCACCGAAGCCTTACAGCAAGCCAATGAAGAACTCAAACGAGAAATTCGCGATCGCCAACAGGCTGAAAAAACGTTACGAGAGAGTGAAGAACAATTCCGGTCTATTTTTGAGAATGTCTCGGTGGGAATTGCCCTACTGGATCTCGACGGGTATATTCTGACCGCAAACGAAGCCAATTGTCGGTTTCTAGGCTACTCCCCCGATGAAATCATCGGAATGCATTTTTCTCTGTTGACTCACCCGGAAGACTTGTCTCTGGATACCGACTTATTTGATTCAATCGTGTGCGGAAAACGCACAAACTACACCATCGATAAACGCTATCTGCGCCAAGATGGTGCTTGTGTTTGGGGTCGGATCACAGTATCGATGATTAAAGATGAAGAGAGTTCACCCCGATATATAGCCGTCGTTTGTGAGGATATCAATGATCGCAAACAAATGGAAGAGGTATTGCGAGAAAGTCAGCAGAAATATAAAACCCTGTTTCAAATCTTTCCGATTGGTATTTCCATTACGGATAAAGGGGGAAATATTATTGAAGCCAATTCCGCCAGTGAGGAAATTTTAGGACTATCCTATCAAGAACACACCAGTCGCACTTATGATGCTCCCAATTGGCAAATTATTCGACTCGATGGTACTCCTATGCCAGCCTCTGAATTTGCCAGTGTTCGCGCTTTAACCGAAAACCGAGTCATTGAAAATATGGAAATGGGAATCGTCAAAGCCAAGGATAAAATCACTTGGATTAGCGTCACCGCCGCCCCCATTCCTCTCGCTGATTATGGCGTTGCTATTGCCTACATTGATATTAGCGATCGCAAGCGCATGGAAAAGGCATTACGGGAAAGCCAACAAAAATATAAAACCCTGTTTCAAATCTTACCCATTGGGATTTCAATCACCGATAAACAGGGGGATTTGATTGAAGCGAATGCGGCGAGTGAGAAAATTTTAGGCTTATCGGTTTCTGACCGAATTAATGCTAAATATGTGACGCCACAATTGAACGTGATCCGACCCGATGGCACAGTAATGCCCCGATCCGAATTTGCTAATGTCAAAGCGTTAATTCAAAACCAAGTGATCAAAAACCATGAAGCTGGAATCGTTAAGCCAGATGGAAAAATTACCTGGATTAGTGCGACAGCTTCACCGATTCCGTTACGGGATTCAGGCGTCGTTGTTGCCTATTTAGATATTACCGAACGCAAGCAAGCCGAAGAAGCCCTCCAGCAAGCGAAAGAAGTGGCAGTTCGAGAAGCCAAACGCAGCGAAATTGCCAACCGTGCCAAAAGCGAATTCTTGACCAATATGAGTCATGAACTCCGCACGCCGCTGAATGGTATTTTAGGGTATGCTCAACTGCTCAAACAAGACACAACGTTAACCAATCCACAGCACCATAATTTGAATATTATTTATCAATGTGGTGAACATCTGCTCACGTTAATTAATGACATTCTCGACCTAGCTAAGATTGAAGCGCAAAAGATGGAACTCTATCCCACAGAGTTTCACTTGCCCAACTTTCTCCATAGTCTGGCTGATTTGTTTCAGTTACGTGCCCAACAAAAAGATATTATCTTTACCTATCAAGTGCTTTCACCCCTTCCTAATGGGGTGATTGCAGATAACAAACGACTGCGACAGGTTCTGTGTAATTTACTCAGTAATGCGATTAAGTTTACGGATCGGGGTGAGGTGACATTTACAGTGAGTGTTGTCAACCGAACCGATGTAAAATCAGCGTCTACAAATTATGCCGTTGAATCAAACCAGGGCGGGTTTTGTACAAACGTTACCAGCAATAGTCAAAATCAAGTCCCTAAACCCGCCCCGACAAACCCGGTTTACTCGAGGGTGGCGAAGGGTCAACACTGTAAAACAATTCGTTTTCAAATTAAAGATACAGGTGTGGGGATTGATTTGAGTCAATTAACCAAAATCTTTTTACCCTTCCATCAAGTCAGTGATCATAGCCATGCGACTGAAGGAACGGGATTGGGATTGGCGATTAGCCAGAAATTAATTCAACTGATGGGGAGTGAAATTAAAGTTAAGAGTATTCCCGGTAAGGGGAGTACATTCTGGTTTGATATTAATTTACCCTTAGTCTCAGGATGGCACGAACCCAATCCTTCTACCAAACGACGGATTACAGGCTTCAAAGGGGACAAACGGAAATTAATGATTGTGGATGATAATAGAGTGAATCGTACTCTATTGCGGGCGATGCTAAAGCCTTTAGGGTTTGAAATAATAGAGGCGGTTGATGGTCTAGACTGTTTGCAGAAGGTTGTCGAATGTTATCCCGATCTAATTTTAATCGACTTAGTGATGCCAGAGATGGATGGATTGGAAACCACACGCCGAATGCTAGCATTACCCCAACTTCAGGATAAAGATATCGTCGCGATCGCGCTTTCTGCCAGTGTCTACCCCCAGATTCAGCAGGAGAGTCTCGCCGCCGGGTGTCGGGGTTTTCTCGCCAAGCCTGTGGAAAGCCAGCAACTTCTCGACGCGATCGCACTCCATTTAAACCTAGAATGGATTTATTCCCTACCCCAATCTCTCTCCCCAACGAAGGCGGCTACTCTGACGCAGACGCCGATTATTTCCCTACCCGCATCAGAAATTACAGCATTAGCTGATTTAGTTAAAATGGGGGATATCCAAGGCATTATCGAACGCGCTGAATCTCTAGCCCAACAAAATTCGCAATTTGAACCCTTAACCAGCCAAATTTGTCAGTTAGCGAGAGGGTTTCGATTGAAACAACTGCGGGAACTGATTCAAGATCATCTTGTTGATGGTTGATAGTTCATGGTTCATGGTTCATTGTATTCCTTCTCCTCTAAGGCAATCCATTATTCAGCCGTCAGGGATATTCCAGGAATTCTTGATTCCATCTTTCTAGCCAAACCATTACCCTATTAATCACTATATGTCTTGGTTGGTTGCTTGTTTCATCATTTATCATTCCTTATGACCCTTCAAGTTCCGGAGAAAAGTAAACTGCTGATTGTCGATGATAACCCCACCAATTTAGGGTTTCTCTTTGAGTATTTAACTCAATCTGACTTCAAAGTCTTAGTCGCCTTAGATGGAGAAAGTGCGATTGAACAAGTGCAATATGCCCAGCCAGATCTGATTTTATTAGATGTAATGATGCCGGGATTGGATGGATTTACAACCTGTAAATGCCTAAAATCTGATCCATCGACTCAAGATATTCCCGTAATTTTTATGACCGCACTCTCCGATACCGTCGATAAAGTCCAAGGCTTTAAAATTGGTGCAGTTGATTATATTACCAAACCCCTACAACCGGAAGAAGTATTGTGTCGCGTCCAAACCCATCTTGCCTTGAGAAATCTGCAAAAGCGACTCATTAACCAAAATAAAAAACTATTGGATTCACAAGATAAAGAACGGCAAAGATCCTTAGAACTTGAGCAGGCATTAAAAAAATTACAACAAACCCAACTTCAACTCATTCAATCCGAAAAAATGTCAAGTTTGGGTCGGATGGTTGCCGGAATCGCCCACGAGATTAATAATCCGTTGAATTTTATCTACAGTAATGCCTCGATTACAAAAACTTATCTAGAAGAACTCTTACATTTACTTCATTCTTATCAACGTACCTACAACAATCCCAGCCCCGAAATTGTTGCAGAAACTGAAGCCATTGACTTGGATTTTTTGCAGTCAGATTTACCCAAAATCCTCAACTCAATGCAAGTGGGGGCGGAACGAATATGTCAGATTATTCTGTTGTTGCGGAGTTTTTCCCATTTAGATGAATCAGATTTTAAATTAACGGATATTCATCAAGGAATTAATAATACACTGTTTTTGTTACAGCACTGTCTTAAGTCTCAGTCAGACCGACCCGCTATTCGAGTGATTAAAGAATATAGCGATCTGCCTAAAATTGGCTGTTATGGTGGTCAGCTTAACCAAGTGTTTACGTCTATTATCACCAATGCCATTGAAGCCATTGATCAGGAGAAAGCGAAATGGAGAACAGGCAACAATGGGTTTGAATCGAATCCGCCAATACCAACGATTTGGATTTGTACGGAAATTAAAGACAATACCAATGTGGTGATTAAAATTGCCGATAATGGTTCAGGGATGAATGATCAGGTCAAACGCCAAATCTTTGATCCCTTTTTTACGACAAAGCCTGTGGGTTCAGGAACAGGTTTAGGTTTGGCGATTAGTTATCAGATTATTGTCGAAAAGCATAAAGGTCAGTTACAGATGAATAGTCAACTGGGGAAAGGGACAGAATTTGTGATTGAGATTCCTCTAGATTTGAAGGAAGAGTAGAAATAAATTCCATTAAATCCCACCTCGTTACACCGCCTTGAAATCAATTTCAAGGCTTATAGCTAAAGTCCGTTAAAACGGACTGGGACAAGTTATAGCAGATTTCACGTTGATCAGGTACAGCCTTAAGCAAGATCCCCGACTTCTTGGAGAAGTCGGGGATCTGTCTGTGAATTCTCCCCCTCACCATAATTATGGGTATTCAACCGGACATGATATTATTAATTTTTACGGAGATCGTCATTTGTCATTTGTCATTTGTAAGGGTTTGAGGCTTGTTTACAAAACTTAGTACAGTGCCGTTTTCTTTTGTCCGACTACTTATGACAAATGAATAACCTATGTCCTACAGCCAGTTTACCCTTGCCAAAGCCGTGGCAGAGTTTAATCTCGTCTTGGTTGAGGTTCCGCAATTTCTGCCGGAGGTGACTCCGGTTACACCGTCACCCATATTAACGGAATTCCTAGAAACGAGTCTACCTTTAACCGCCACAGGGAGTGAAAAGGCACGATCTGAGGGTATTATTTACCCAATTCTCTGGGAAGTCAAACGCCTTTTATTTTCTCAAGTTAGCTTGTTTTCAGGAGAAGAGTTTGATGTCGATCGCACTGTTGGGTTAAATGGGGTGTGTGATTTTATTTTGTCTCGTTCAGTTGAGCAACTTTTTATTCAAGCCCCAGTGGTTATATTAACGGAAGCGAAGAAGGCAGATATTCGCACGGGATTAGGTCAATGTGTGGCGGAAATGGTAGCGGCGCAACGGTTTAATGCGGCGGCGGAACGTTCGATTACAACGGTGTATGGCTGTGTCACCAGTGGTACACAGTGGCGGTTTCTGAAGCTGGAGGGACAAACGGTAACGATCGCGCTAACCGATTACCCGTTACCCCCAGTTGATCAGATTCTCGGATTTCTAATTTGGATGGTGAGGGAAGGTTAATTGTAGGGGCGGGTTTAGCCGTTTAATTGACGGGCGTACCAATAACTTATCAACAAAACCCGCCCTCTTTTTGTTTCGATTCAGGGGAAGCTGGACAAACGGTAACGATCGCGCTAACTGATTATCCGTTACCCCCAGTTGATCAGATTCTCGGATTTCTAATTTGGATGGTTAGAGACGGTTAATTGTAGGGGCGGGTTTAGCCGTTTAATTGACGGGTGTACCAATAACCTATCAACAAAACCCGCCCTCTTGTCGTTTCGATTCAGGGGAAGCTGGAGAAATGGTAACGATCGCGCTAACTGATTATCCGTTACCCCCAGTTGATCAGATTCTGGGATTTCTAATTTGGATGATTAGAGACGGTTAATTGTAGGGGCGGGTTTAGCCGTTTAATTGACGGGTTTACCAATAACTTATCAACAAAACCCGCCCTCTTGTCGTTTCGATTTGAGCTAAATTACAAATGACAAAGGACATAAGACGAATGACAAATTACGCTGTCTTGAAAAAGCGGATAATTTCGCGAACGTGATCCAGGAATTGACTATCTGTGGTTAATTGCGCGATCGCTTGTTGGGCTTCCCGGGCTAAACGCCTGTGTTCAGCCTCATTCTGGGCTTCGAGTTGATCAAAAGAAGCGCGGAGTCGGGCGACATCTTTGCGCGTTTCTTCCCAGTTACGATTCTGTATCGCTACCCAAGACTGCTGATTTTGGGGATCGAGTTGGGGTTGAATCTGTCTGATATCCTGTTCTAAGTTTGAGACGCGATCGCGCAATTGGTACACATCCTCACGGGGATACTTAAACTCCCGGCGAATCATCGCTAAACGGGCGGCTAAATACTCATAGAGTCGAATCGCTGGGCGTAAGGCGGTTAACAACAATGCTGCACCCGAACTAACATACCCTACCGCACTAATCCCCATAGCCGCTAGCGTGTAAAGCCCAATCGCAGATAGAATATGTAAGGCTATCGCCACCCAGAGCGATCGCGTTGCTACCACTTGAGCATAATTCACCTGTTTGGTGTCAATCTGTATCCCCTTTTCCGCCGATTGCGCCGCATCTGCCAAAACCGACTTGGCTTCAAAGTGGACATTCCAGGGAACTGTCACAACCACCAACAGCCACCAAAAACTGGCAACTCCAATCACCCAATCCAGAAAATGTCCGGCGCTGATATGCAACCATTGCAGGATGCCAAATATCAGCAGGGTGATGATTCCCAATGCGCCACTCCATCCGATAAAGTTGAATAACATATCCTGTGACCTGTAAGTGTGAAACGTTTTCCCCGATCATGGGTAAGGGTTCCAGGAACAGGGGTTCAGCTTGTGATAGTTTCTCTTGTTTCACAGGGGTACACCTGATCCGGTTGATTGTTACGAGATATTAAATAAACGCTAAGTACCGAGGAATCTGGGAAACTTTTATATGTCTAAGTCATCACAGACTTTGTGCAGAGGAAAGTTTTGAAGGACTATAAACCTACAAGGATTGAAGCGGACAAGATGAGAAAGCGTGCATTTTTTACACAAGTAGCCACCCTAGCCACAATCGCCCTATCTAGCCTAATCGCCAATAAATCCGTGGCGGCGACATTTGAGCAAATTCCGGTTGAGCAAAATAAATTTATTGCGGTTGCTGCACCTTTTGGCGAGAGTTCCCATCAACTGCTGATTATTGAACAAAAAAACAATGCGCGGCAGTGTTGGAGTGAAAGTGGCAGTAATCCGGTTATCGTTGATCCCCTATTATTAAACTTTGACTTTAGTGGGATTTGCGGACGTAGCACCGATAGTAATGGCTATTCAATCCGCATGGCGGGTGAAGATTTGGGCTTAGATTATTTACTCAGAATCGTTGAACGCAATGGTGAGTTAGTATTGGTGGGAACCAATAGCCGCGATCGCAGCGCCCCAGAGGTTATAGTGGGTAGAACCCAAGGATTAGCGAATGGGTTTGTCAAGATCGTTTTAGAACCCGGTTGGGACTTTGCCCGACGTTCCTATCAAGGTAAACCATTGGGTCATATTTATCTGGCAAATAGTCAACCCTTAAGCAGTATTGGTACAGGTGGCGGTTCCGGTACAGGTTCTAACCCAGGTACAGGTTCCGGTACAGGTTCTAACCCAGGCACAGGTTCAGGCACTGGCAATCCAACGGTGACATTTCCTGATGTTGCCAATGACATTTATGCCAATGAAATTCAGCAAGCCGTAGCAATGGGATTTATTGCTGGATTCAGAGAAGATAACACATTCAGACCCCAAGCGGCTTTAACTCGTGAACAATTGGTTTCGATTATTTTTGAGGCACTGAATCAACTTCCCAACGCTGATTTAGAACTTCCTAATCAAGTTACCTTTGCCCCTTATCCTGATGTTAATCCCTCCCGATGGAGTGCGGCAAAAATTCAATGGGCGCGGGATAATAATATTATCAGTGGTTATGCGGATGGAAAGTTTCGACCCACCCAACCTGTGACTCGTGCTGAACTGATGGCAATGGAACGACGGGCGGCGGAGTTTGCGTTAACCCTTCAAGGTCAGCAACCCACGCTGACAGCCAATCAGTCTGCTTTACAGTTTAGCGATATTCAGGGTCATTGGGCAGATGCGCTGATTACCCAAATGTCGGCTTATTGTCGAGTGGCGTCTCCGTTGAATGAAAGGGGAAGTGCTTTTTCTCCCAATAGCCAAGCCCAACGGAATTATGCGGCGGCGGCGACGGTGCGAATGCTTAATTGTGTGAAATGATTGGTCATTCGTCATTCGTCATTTGTCTTATGTGTAAAACCATTTCCGACTAATTACCGTCACATTTGACATACCCCATTAATTCTATCGATATCAATTGAACGGTAGGGGCGACCCGCTGCAAAAATGAACACAATCGACCTATAAATTTTATCGGGTCGCCCTGCATTAGGTATCAGAAAAACCCAGGAAAATCGACATGAACCATTGCCTAAAATCAACCCATTAATTTTCCCTACATAACCCTGAATCGCCTAGGATTAATTATCGGAAACTGCCCCATCAATTCTATCGATATCAATTGAATGGTAGGGGCAACTGGAATACTGCTCCCCTATTGCTCCCCTCTTGCTCCCTTCTTGCTCCCCTCTCCCACGCTTGGGAGAGGGGCTGGGGGTGAGGGCTGGCGTATCAACGGTGATGTCACGGTAAAGGTTGTGCGGTCTGGGCGGGTTTAGTTACATCTGGGTGAAGTGAAAAACGATAATAGTGAAACCCGCCCCTACACAGACACCTTCATCAAAGGTATGGCTCAACACCATCAACCATCAAAACTATTTCAACGGTGATGTCACGGTAAAGGTTGTGCGGTCTGGGCGGGTTTAGTTACATCTGGGTGAAGTGAAAAACGATAATAGTGAAACCCGCCCCTACACAGACACCTTCATCAAAGGTATAGCTCAACACCATCAACCATCAAAACTATTTCAACGGCAAGGTAACAGTAAAGGTTGTGCCGACATTAACTTCACTGTCTACGCTAATTTCACCGCCATGAATATCCACGCAGCGCTTGACGATGGAAAGTCCTAATCCTGTTCCTTTAATTGTGCCGACATTGCTGGCACGATGGAAGGATTCAAACAGGTTCTTTTGTGCCTCTGGAGGAATGCCAATTCCACTGTCTTGAATCTGGAACGTGACACGGGTATCGCTACTGAATAAATTAAACGTGACGACGCCGCCTTGGGGGGAGTATTTGACCGCATTCGCTAGTAAATTAGAGAGGATGGGGCGCAATAGGTTAACGTCTAGACAAGCCTCGCTGACTTCACCTTGGTGGTTAAAGATAATTTGGTATTGTTCCCCAGCATTGGTCTGGATTTCTTCGACTAAGTTATGACAAAATTCAACTAAATTGATGGGAATGGGTTGCAGTTCAACTTTTCCAGACTCGGCTCTACCAATCAGTAAAACGTCATCCAATAACTGAATCATCTGGTTTACAGATAGTTTAATTTGCCGCAAATGCTTTTCTTTTTTAGCATCCATACTATCTCGACAATACCGTTCCAGCAGATCATTTGAGGAACTAATTGTGGTGAGGGGGGTGCGGAATTCATGGGAGGTGATGGCGATAAACTGACTTTTCAGTTGGTTTAATTCTTTTTCTTTGGCTAAGGCTAACCGCAGCCGTTCTTCGGACTGATGGCGCGAGATAGCAATTTCAATCGTGGTTTGCAGTTCGTCTTCTTGGAAGGGTTTGAGCAGATAACCAAAGGGGGCGGTTATTTTAGCTCGCTTTAAGGTAGGCTGATCAGCATGGGCAGTCAGATAGACGACGGGAATATTCAGACGTTGACTAATCTCCTTGGCGGCTTCAACTCCATCCAGTTTTCCGGGGAGTCGAATATCCATGAGAACTAAGTCAGGTTTAGTTTGAGTCGCTGTGGCGATCGCCTCTTCTCCCGTCGTCACTATCCCCACAACTTCATACCCTAATGCCTGCAAAGTGGTTTCAATATCAAAAGCCACAATTTCTTCATCTTCTACAATTAGCAGCCTCGCATTCGATGTCATGATGATTGTTTCCTTGCTAATAGAGAGTGGGTTGGGTTAGCTCAAACTTGAACGTCCTAGACAATTTTATATCGTTATGGCTATATTTTATGGAATGCTCTTAATGAATAACAACAAATAACCAATGTATTAAAAGATACCGAGCATGGAGCAAGTCAGGCGAGTTCAATGTTGTCTGGGAGGATTAGCAACTCCGGTTAAATACAATTATAAATCGAGTTCCCTGTTTGCGATCGAGTATTATCTCACCTTGTAGTTGCTTAGTCAACCGACACACAAGCTGTAAGCCTAGGGATGAGGTTTGCCTAAAATCCACGTCCTCTGGGAAACCAATGCCATTATCACCGATGGTTAAGTATAACTGTTTTTGGGGAACAGAGGATAGAGAGTCTGAAGTGGCGTTTGTTAAGTTGTTTTCCCCATCTCCTCTATCTCCAATGCCACTGACTTTAGAGTTTGTAGTCAACGCTTCAGCGCTTATGGCACTAAAGTGCCTACTACGAACCCAGCTTAAGTCAGCGACATTCCCCCTATCTCCCTGATCCTCCCCTTCGCCTTCATGAGTTCCTCCTCTCGTCTGGAGAGTGATGCCAATCTCACCATTGCGGGAGTTGGGAAAGGCATATTTTAAGGAATTGGATACTAATTCATTAATAATTAATCCACAGGGAATGGCGGTATCAATTGACAGCGAGACGGGAGCAATCGTCAGATTAAAGGTAATTCCTTTTTGCCTTGCTCCATAGCAGCGAGAGAGAGAGTCAACCAGACTTTGAATATAAGCGCCAAAGTTAATCTGGGATAAATTCTCAGACTGATACAGTTTTTCGTGAATCAGTGCCATTGCTTGCACTCGATTTTGACTTTCTTGCAAAAGGTCTAAGATTTCGGGTGCTTTCAGTTTTCTTGCCTGTAAGCGCAACAAGCTGGAGATAATTTGTAGATTATTCTTGACCCGATGATGAATTTCTTTGAGCAGGGTTTCTTTTTCGATTAAGGACGCTTTAATTTGAGACTCTGCCTGCTTACGTTGGGTAATATTGCGCCAAGTTATGGCTAACCCCTCATCGAAACGAACAGCACGAACATCGAAGGCTTGCCTCAAGTCTTGTGGATGGGATAAATCATCATAGAAGAGTAATTCTTTCACCAACGGTTGACCCGTTGCCATAACCTGACAGTAGGCATCGAATAACTCATCTTGATAAGCAGGGGGCAAAACCGAGTAAATTCGTTGACCTCTTTGTACGGGTTGAGTAAAACAGTGATACTGATTAGTAGCGGCATTGAAATACTCAAGGACAAAATCAATAATTTGACCTGAATCATTGCGAATAGGTTCATACAAAGCAAAGCAATCTAATATACTATCCAGCGAAGTTTGGAATCGGTGTTCACTTTGGGTTAATTCGTCTTGTAACTGTTGCTGGTGAGTAATATCTTCGATCATGGCAACACAAAATACAGGTTCGCCAATCAAGTCGCGCAGCACCGCAACGGTTAGATTTGCCCGGACAATCTCACCATTCTTTTTCAAATAGCGCTTCGGCATCCGGAAACTATTAATTTTCCCCTGATCAATTTGTTCCATGTAGTGTAAATCATGCCCTATATCATCAGGATGGGTAAAATCGTCAAAGGTAAGCGACATGATTTCTGACTCAGAATATCCCAGCATCTGATAATAAGCAGGATTGACTTGAATAAACTGATGGGTATGAAAGTTGATCAGGGACATACCAATGGGAGCATGATCAAAAATTTGCCGGAATTGTTGTTCTCTTTTTTGTAAGGCGGCTTCTGTTTGTTTACGCTCTGTGATATCCTGAGCAATTCCGGCAATGCGGTACATCTCACCCGATTCATTGTAGATGGGAAAGGCGCGATCGCGAATCCAACGCATTTCCCCATCGGGTCGTAGTATCCGATACTCTTCATCATACTCGCCTAACACCTCTTTGATAAGCGCAATGTGAATGCGATCGCGATCATCGGGGTGAATCATATCCAACCATGATAGGCAATCAGTATACCAAGAAGCACAGGGTTTACCCCAAATTGTTTCGTAAGCTGGACTAATGTAAATATTTTGGGTTTTCTCTACATTTGTCATCCAGAAAACATCCTGAATATTCTCGGCAAACTGACGGAATGTTTCTTCGCTTTGGCGTAATGCTGCTTCAGTTTGCTTGAGGTTCGTGATATCGAGAATTGTGCCAAATACACCAATCATCTGGTTGTCTAAGTTTAAAATCGGTTTCCCTTTAGCGAAAATGTGGCGAATTGAACCATCAGGACGAATCAATCGATAGTTTAATTGGTAGGGTTGCTTATATTGGATACTATGGGCAACCGTTTGAGTAAAATGTTTGCGGTCATCGGGATGAGTAATCTGGTGTACCAGTTGAGCATAAGTTGGTTCACCGTGATGGGGATCTCGACCAAAAATCCGGAATGTTTCGGCTGACCAAGTAATTTTATGAGTCGCCATATCATAATGCCAATGACCCAGATGGGCTAGTTCTTCGGCTTCTGCAAGTTTAGCTTGACTTTGGCGTAAATTTTCCTCAACTTGCTTGCGATCGGTGATATCTTCAGCAATTCCTACATTACGGTTAACTTGTCCAAAGTCATCGAGAATTGGCAAGGTACGCGCCCAAATCCAACGCTGTTCACCATTGGGTTGAATAATCCGATATTCTTGCTCAAAGGGTTTGTCCCAGACATGAGTTTGCCATTCAGTCATCACGCGATCGCGATCCTCCGGATGAACGACATCTTGCCAAGAATTTGGCTGTTGATAGAGGGAGTCACAAGAGAGTCCCCAGATTTTTTCGTAAGCTGGACTAACATAAATCATCTGGTCAACCGTGCGGATAAATAAGACTTCCCGCAGGGTTTCGGCAATTTGGCGCAAGTTCTGTTCGCTTTCTTTTAATTTAGTGTTGACGTGCTGACAAGATTGAATTTCTTCGATCAGTTTTTGACTGGTTTGACGTAAATCAAAGGTGCGCCGATTTAGATTAGATATCAGTATTTTGTTGAAAAAATGAGAGAGATTAACTTCTGCTTTTCTGCGTTCGCTAATGTCCAGGCTACTACTAATTAACCGATAAATTCGCGACTCTTGATTGTACAAAGGTGTGAGCGTGGTTAACCACCAACTATCCTGAGATTGGCAATAGGTTTCATAGACAATCGGATGTCCCTCCTGAACGCATCGGGTATAGTTATCCACGATAGCGGCGGCTTCATCCGCCGGAAAAACCTGTTCCGGGGATTTGTCTTTTACTTCCTCTAAACCTTTACCCATCCATTGTTCAGATGCCGGATTCATCTCCACGACACGAAATTCACCAGAGGGTAAAACATCAATTACCGTAATCGGATGAACGACGCCTTGATAAATACTCTCTAAGAATTGTTGTCGTTGTTGAAGTTTGGCGTAGGTTGGTGATTCCATTTTTCACTAAAGTAGCTAGGGTGTAGGGGCGGGTTTGACTACTATTGTGTCTTATCTCACCCCAATGTAACTAAACCCGCCCTGACTTGACCCTTAGGTAGATTGGCACGTATTGGAAAATGTGCTAAAAGTCAACATAACAGAGTTAGATCGGATAGATATCAATATCTGCATCTTGCGATCGCGGCTACCCCAGCCTCCCTGCTTCCCTGTTTCCTATTGCCTATGTCTAACAAAACCCTAGGTTTAGATACTCCACTGTATAAATACCTATTATCGGTGTCCTTGCGAGAACCCGATATCCTGCAAAAATTACGGCAAGAAACCGCCACTCATCCAGATAGCGCCATGCAAATCGCCCCGGAACAAGGGCAGTTTATGGCATTGTTGGTTCAGCTAATAGGTGCTAAGAAAACTTTAGAAATTGGCGTATTTACAGGTTATAGTGCCTTAGCTGTCGCCTTAGCCTTACCTGAGGATGGCAAGATTGTCGCCTGTGATGTGAGTGAAAATTATACCGCCATTGCCCGCCGTTATTGGGACGCCGCCGGAGTCTCGGATAAAATAGATTTGCGATTAGCGCCTGCTTTGGAGACATTAGACGAATTATTGGCAGCAGGGCAAGCGGGAACGTTTGATTTTGCGTTTATCGATGCCGACAAAGTAAATTATCTGGCATACTATGAGCGATCGCTGCAATTAATTCGTCCGGGAGGTTTAATTGCTATTGATAATGTCCTGTGGGGGGGACGAGTGGCTGATCCTCAGATTCAAGATAAAAATACCGCCGCGATTCGGGCATTTAATCAAGCCATTAGTCAAGATGAACAGGTTATTTTAAGTTTAGTTCCTATTGCCGATGGATTAACCTTGGCATTGAAGCGGCGTTAGATTTGCCTGATATTTTGCACCTTTGTCAGTAAATCCTGACATCCGCCAAGCCAAGAACTCAAGTTCTTGGCTAAAAGCTTAAACCCGTTAAAACGGGTTGAATATCTTATCCGGTGGGCTTAGGCTTGCTTTAGCGGAAATAGCACGCTCCTGAAGCATTTTTGGCTCGCCAAAACATTGGATATCCTGTAGGGTGGGCATCGCCCACCAGCCTTAGTTTAATACCATTCTACTGGAGCGTTGGTTCTTGGGTTTTAACCCAAGGCAGTTGATGAGATTGGTGCAAGATGTGCGTTACAGGAGATACAACCAAGGACAAATGATGACATATAATTTTGTCAATTGAGTTAGGAAAGACAACTAATGGTTAATGCCGCAATTGATAATCAATCCCCTAAACATGTAGTAATTATAGGCGGTGGGTTTGGTGGACTTTATGCCGCCCAATCGCTGGCAAGGGCATCGATTCAGGTAACGTTAATTGATAAACGTAATTTTCATTTATTTCAGCCTCTATTGTACCAAGTGGCTACAGGTGGTTTATCTCCTGGCGATATTTCTTCTCCTTTACGCGCCGTACTGAAGCGTCAGAAAAATACTCAGGTATTGATGGGAGAGGTGATGGATATCAATCCTCAAGATGGCTTGATTAAACTTAAGGATGGTAACACAATTAAATATGATACTTTAATTGTAGCGACAGGTGTAAGTCATCACTATTTCGGCAACGATCAATGGGCAGAGAAAGCACCTGGATTGAAAACTATTGAAGATGCGTTAGAAATGCGGCGACGCATTTTATCGGCATTTGAAACCGCAGAGAAAGAAGCTGATCCTGATCAACGTCGGGCGTGGTTAACCTTTGTGATTGCCGGCGGTGGACCTACAGGAGTAGAATTGGCAGGGGCATTAGCAGAACTGGCTCATAGTACATTAAACCAGGATTTCCGCCACATTGACACAACAGAAACTAAGATTATTTTATTAGAAGGAATGGAGCGAGTATTGCCTCCTTATCCGCCCCAATTATCCGCCGAAGCGCAAGCGGAACTTGAGCATTTGGGGGTTCAGGTACAGACAAAGACACTGGTTACCAATATAGACGAGGATCAGGTGACGATTAAAAGCGGCGATCGCACTGAACAGATTACCGCAAAAACCATCCTCTGGGCTGCTGGGATGAAAGCCTCCCCCATCGGAGAGGTACTGGCTAAGGCTACAGGGGTAGAGTGCGATCGCGCTGGACGAGTAATAGTTAATCCTGATCTCACTGTACCAGGACATGCCAATATTTTTGTCATCGGTGACTTAGCCAATTTTCCCCACCAATACGACGACGGCAAACCTTTACCCGGTGTCGCCCCCGTTGCCATGCAAGAGGGGCAATATGTAGCCAATTTAATCCAAAAACGTCTCAAAGGAGAAACATTACCCCCGTTTCATTACACCGACTACGGCAGTTTAGCCGTGATTGGACGCAATGCGGCGGTTGTTAATTTAGGATTTGTCAAATTCTCCGGCTTTTTGGCATGGTTAACCTGGATTTTTGTGCATATCTTTTTCCTAATTGAATTTGATAATAAAATCATCGTTATGGTGCAATGGGCATGGAGTTATTTCACCCGTAATCGTGGCACTCGGTTGATTACTAATCCAGAGGAGTAATCGTCATTCGTCTTATGTAAGTAGGTGGACACAATTAAAGTTAGCGGTGGAGATTAGGGAACAGGGAACAGGGAACAGGGAACAGTAAGGGTTTTGAGGCTTGTTTACATAACTTAATCTAGTTAAGTTTATTTTCACCAACCTACTTATAGCACTACGCATTAAGGTTAGGACATATCAAGAAAAATTTAAATCGCTTTGACCCTGAGCGAAGTCGAAGGGTCAATCCCTTGTCAGGTAAGCGTTTTTCTTCACTATTGCCTATTGCCTATTGCCTAGCGCGTAGCGCTATATAAAACCATGTCCGACTAATTACCGTCACATTTGACATACCCCATCAATTCTCTCGATATCAATTGAATGGTAGGGGCGACCCGCTGCAAAAATGAACACAATTGACCTATAAAATTTATCGGGTCGCCCTGCATCAGGTATCAGAAAAACCAAGAAAAATCGACATGAACCATTGCCTAAAATTAAACCGTCACTTTTCTCTATGTAACCCTAAATTGCGTATAATTAATTATCGTAAACTACCACATTTGGCAGGGCGAGTCGAGAGCAGTTAATCCTAACACCACCCCATTTAAGCAGCGACTCGCCCCTACAGGTGATCACCGACGATCGCTTGAGACAAGCGAAGGGTCAAAACTCAGAGGTTGAATTGGGGTCTTTCGTAGTTAGTGTGCTAAATTGTTAGTTTGATTTGCCTTAATATTAGACAGCAATAGAGCTTAGCGACGGTTCAACACTCTCTCACCACGGACTTCCAACTAAAGTAAACGCACTCCAATAATAAGGATGAGTGAGTTCCTTTTTGGACAAATTAGCTAATTCTGGTGGTAAAGCAATCCGGCGATTTGGCGTAATCAAATAACCCTCTTCCAATCGCACTTGTCCGCGAATCATGGCTAATTGTGCCTGTCGCAAAGCTTCCGCTTTCAGAGGCGATTGCTGTAATTGTTCATAAAAACCTGTCATTAATCCTAACGTGCCTTCATCGCTCACATACCATAAACTCCCCAGGGCAGATTTAACCCCAGCTTGTACCGCTAACCCAGTAAATCCTAACTCCGCTTCTTCATTTCCTAAAGCCGTCCGACAGGCACTTAATACCATCAGTTCCACGGTGGGGTCATGTAATCCCAATTCGCGGATATCACTCAGTTTGAGTTTACGATCCCAAAACTGAATATAAGAAGAACTGGGTTGACCCGATTTAAATTCACCATGGGTGGCTAAATGGATAATTCCAAAGGGTTGAGATGCCCTCGCTGTTTTCAAATTAGCGGCGGTAAAGGTTTCATTCAAGAACGATTTCCCCTGCCATAATTGAGTCGCGATCGCGGCTAATTCAGTGGGTACAGCAGGCAAGGGGTTTTGGTCAGTAAATTGGGACGCACCCATGGCTAAAACCTGTAAATCTCTCACATCTCGATAGCGGGTATCAGTGAGGGAAAGACTAGGCATGAAACCGATACTATATTGTTCAATTATAAATTTATTCCCATCATGCAAAACAGCCAGGGGTAGGGAACGCAATCCCTGATCCATAATGAAAGCTAGATTATTAATCTCTTGCGTCTTTAATTCTGTCTCTAAGGGTGCAATTAGCCATTGATAAAACTGTTGGGCATAACGTTGATAGGGACGAGGAATGCGAGTATCCGTAACGGCGCGACGCAATTTGTTAGCGGTATCCATTACTTTTTCGCGGGTTGCACCAGGTATCGAGCGGCGTATGAGTTCCCCATTCGCGGTGACGAGGATAATTTCGAGTTGATCACTATCTCGTAAGGGAGACTCCTTGGCTGAAGATTGACTGTCTTGGCTGCGAGTTTGGGGCGCTACTGTGGTGGGTACAAAAACGGCGTAGATAAGTGCAGGTTTAGCCCCTGTAGCTTGTTCGATACGATGTAAAGTTGCCCGGGCATCTGCCAGAGTCAAAATGGTAGTATCTTGGAGTCCTAAATAGGTTTCATAGTCACGGGTTAACGATTCCTCCCATTTGGCAACCTGGGTGTCAATTTCGATTTCCGGCGGTTCGTCTTTGTCGGGAGGTAAAGTGGGTTCAGTCAAAGGTTTGAGTAAGTTAACAGGATTGATAGCAGCGTTAGTTTCTGAAGTGGGGGACTCCGGAATCAAAATTGGTGGCGTTACCAGAATCGGAAACTCTGTATCCGGAGTCGGGGGCGTTACCGGAATGGGCGGGGAATCAACGCTGATAATTTGAATATTACCCACCTGATGAGTAAATAGAAAAGATTGAGTTTGGGAAATCGTGAAATCGCCACTGGTAATCGTTCCCCTTGTGCCATTGGTTGTGCCATCACCCACGATAAAGGGAATATCACCATTTCCACCATGTCTGATCGTAATAGAATCTCCACCCAATCCCCCAGCCGTAGAGATGCTGGCGCTAATCCCATCTCGGTCAATAAATGTTCCCGTAGCGCGGAAAAATTGACCGGCGGTGATATCAACTTGACCGCCTTGACCATTATTTCCGCCTTGGGCGTTAATCAATGTCACTTGGATATCGCCAATGGGGTCTAACGTCACATTACCACCATCGCTAATCGTACCGCTACTATTAATTTTTCCGGTTGTAATTGCTGTCGCCGCATCAATTAAAATATCACCGCCACTGAATCCAGAACTGTTGAGATCATTAGTGGTAATTTCTCCATCACGACTGGTTAACGTAATGTTTGCCCCTTGACCATTTCCACCGGAACTGGCATCAATATTTCCCGTGGTAATATCTTGAACAGCGCTTAAACTAATCGTTCCCCCATTGCTGGTTTGAGCATGACTATCGAGGATGCCGCTACGAGTATCAATTGACCCGTTACTGGTTAAAGTAATTGCCCGACCTGGATTAATAATTGTACCTGTCGTAATCCGTTGATTCGCTTGCAGTGTAATCGTGGCATCTTGAGTGCCAGTCAGGGTAAAACCTGTGGTATCAATTGCCCCTGAACCAAAAGGCGATCGCAAAATTACCGGAACCTTAAAGGTGATGTCATCTGCCAACGTAATTTTACCCTGATTATCTTCCCCACCAATCACAACTTGCTCAAATCCATCTTGGAATAGATTCAGTTTCTCGGTATCCAGATTCCAGGTATTACTATTACTATTCGTTGTCTCTCCAATCGTCATATCGACAGTTGGGTCAAAAGGAGATAACGCCACCGTTCCTGTCCCTTGGACTTGTGGCGTTTTCGGGAAATTCGGATCATCAATCACCTGAATTTGATCTGCAATCAAAGTCGTCGTACTCTCTCCCGTTCCTCTAGCTTGAATAAAACCATCTTGCACATTAATTCCGGCTGCACCATTGGCACCGATTCCCTCCAGGGTCATAGTTCCCCCACCTGTTTTCTCTACACCACCCCCTCTTAAATCAATGCCATAGTTATTGTCTCCTGTTCCCTTACCCACACCAATTAGAGTAATCGCGCCATCCCTGGCGGTAATTCGAGAGGGATTAGTCTGGTTAGGATCTATTTCCTGAATCCTAATCCCGTGATTTTCCGTTATTCCCGCGCCAGCAATTCCCTCAATCGTAATATTTCCAGTTCCTGTCGCCTCAACAGTAGAACCCCGAAATAGTTCAACCCCATGATTAAATTGATCGGGTTCAGTTCCCCCCTCACCAATAAACTGAATATCCCCATCTCTGGTACTAACCAAACCCCCTTGGTCAAGTTTGATTCCTTGACTCCCATGTAACGTCCCTTCTCCTCCATTCCCTCCAGTCCCCTCAACAATAATTGTTCCTGTTCCTGTTGACTGGACACTTCCCCCCTGATTACCAATAGAAACCCCATAATGTAAACCATTATCCCCAGAACCTCCGGTACCGATGAGATGAATGGTGCCATCTTGGGAAGACACCGTAGCGTTATTAATCGAGATTCCCCGATTTCCTCGATTATTATCTTCGCTGAAAATTCCCCCGCTTCCTCCTATACCGTTGAGAGTAATTGTTCCTTGTCCAATTGCTTCGACACGGCTACCCTGACTAATTTGAATACCGGGAATACCTGAAGTAGTATTCTCTTCGGTTCCGCCCCTACCGATAATCGAAATATGACCTGTACCTGACTCAACTTTTCCTGACGCGATCGCAACCCCAACCTGATTCGGTATAATTCCCCCAGAATCCGTCTGTATCTCTCCTGATGCCGTTACCTCTACCCCAGTTTCTACCGTATTCCCCGAACCCGTTAACAAAGTCGCTAAATCCAGAGGATTTGTCGGTAACGCTAATCCCCCATTACTCCTCGGTAACTCTACCTCGAAACTTAACACCTGTCCCGGTTGAGAGACTTTCACCAAACGAGAATTCGGCACAGCCGTGATAATAATCGTTCCCCCGGATGACGTCAGCGTTCCTGTATTCATGACTTGTCCACCCAGTAGCGCTAAATCCCGTCCGGGTTCAACTACCAATTCCCCCGCATTAATAATGATTCCTCCTTGGGATAAGTCAAAGGCAAATTGACTGGGATCTCCGACCAAGTTCTGATAATTATTGTCGCCCAATGCATTAAACCAGTTATTGCCAAATCCAATTCCTGTCGCCGTCGTTGCGGTAAAATCAGCCGGGACATTGAGTTGAGCATTCGCCCCAAAAACAATTCCCGCCGGATTCATTAAATATAAATTGGCTGTTCCCCCGGTCACCTGAATTAACCCATCAATAATGGAAGGATTTTCGCCAATCACTCGTCCCAGAATGTTTCTCAAATCCGGAGTTGCCAAAAAATTAGCAACTTGATCTGAATCAATGCCAAATTCTTGGAAACTGTGGAATAAATTCGTTCCATCATTCGACAAACTGCCACCTTGAATATCAAAGTTGTCGCCATTTTGAGTGACAGTTGTACCCGTACCGTCATCGGCTTCGATAATGGATTGAGCCAAAACTGGAGCCGCTGTTACCAGTCTTACCGTTCCAGCTAAGAGAGTCAACAGGCAGATTTTGCACCACTGAGTAGATTTCATCAGGTTAATTGTTCCTGGCACAGACCAACTGAATTTTATCCCAGTGTGCGGCTTTATTTTTCCTCTAGCAACAAAAATCTAAAAAACGCTAACTTGTGTAATCTTTCGGTTGGTGGAAATAAACTCAACCCGATTCAAGGCTGTAAATATTTCTCAAACTCTTACATAAGACAGATGACACAAGACCTAAGATGAATGTCACTGACTTAAGGCTGGTGGGCAATGCCCACCCTACTAAAAAACGCTAAAACCGTTTATTATAATGTAACGGTTTTAAATGAGTTGTGTAATATTTTATTGCCTATTGCCTATTGCCTAATCCCTGTTCCCTAATCACTCAAAACCGCTAAATGCAAAATCCCATCCCCCTGATTCACCAACGGATTCTGCGTGTGACCAATCACTAAGCCATCAAAGGGTGCATACGCTTTAATGCTATTCTCACCAAAGGCATCGGAAATAATGCATAAAACTTGCTTTTTGTCAACTCTCTGACCCAATTTAACAGTGAGGCGCAAAATCCCACTCCGGGGCGCTCGTACCCACTTACTTTGCTTAACTTCTAGTGATGGGTGCAAAGACTCAGGGAACGCCAACTCAATCATATTTAATCCCACCATCATTCGTAGAATACCTTCGACACCAATTGCGATCGCATCCGGGTCAAATCGCAACGCCTCACCCCCCTCATACAAGAGGATTGGGATACCTCGCTTCGTCGCAGCTTGGCGCAACGATCCATCACGCACCATTGAATGCATCAGCAGGGGTGCAGCAAACGCTTTAGCACAGTAATAGGTTTCTGAGTCATCTAAATTCGCCCGTATTTGTGGTAAATTTGTGCGATGTTGAGCCGCCGTGTGCAAATCAATCCCATGGGTACAGCGACTCACTATTTCTGTCATAAACAAATCTGCCAACCGAGAGGCTAAAGAACCACGAGAGGAACCGGGAAACGAACGATTTAAATCTCTGCGATCGGGCAAATAACGGGATTGTTCAATAAAGCCAAAAACATTAACAATTGGCACCGCAATCAGGACACCATGAAGCTGAAACGGATTAATCCGTTCCAAGACTTGGCGAATAATGTCCACCCCATTAATTTCATCACCATGAATCGCCGCACTCATCCACAGTCGTGGACCCGCCTCCACACCATTAATCACAGTAATCGGTAACGAGAGTAGCGTTTGCGTTGGCAGACGGGCAACCGGAATTTCTGTGCGCTTCCGTTCTCCGGGTGCAATACGAATTCCACCAATTGTTATAGATTCATGATTCACAGTTGAGTTTTGAATTTTGATCCTTCACTGCATTTGAGGTAACCGAGTTCGTAGGGGCGGGTTTAGGGACTTACGTTTCGCTATTGATGATAACGTTTGCACAAAACCCGCCCTTTCCAAATGTAGGCGCAGGTTTCACGATTATCATTTCTTCCCTCACCCAGATGAAACTAAACCCGCCCCGACTTGACCCTTCGCGTCGCTATTTAACAAAGGACAAAGGACAAAGGACAAATGACCAATGACAAATGACCAATGACAAATGACCCATTAATACTGAATGCGATCGCGCGTTTTTCCGGATGCTGCATTTTTCTGCAAAAACTCAATAATTTTTCCCGCCACATCCACACCTGTAGCATTTTCAATCCCTTCTAAACCAGGAGAAGAGTTAACTTCCATCACCACCGGACCATGATTAGATCGCAACAAATCCACACCCGCCACCCTCAATCCCATCGCTTTCGCCGCCCGTACCGCCGTACTACGTTCTTCTGGAGTTAACTTAATTTGTTCAGCATTACCACCTCGATGCAGATTAGACCGAAATTCCCCCGGTGCGCCTTGTCGCTTCATCGACGCCACCACTTTGTTATCAATCACAAAGCAGCGAATATCCATACCCGCCGCTTCTTTAATAAACTCCTGCACTAAGATATTGGCATCTAAACCGCGAAACGCTTCAATCACCGACTTCGCCGCTTGATGGGTTTCTGCGAGAACCACACCAATCCCTTGAGTCCCTTCCAGCAATTTAATCACCAGTGGCGCACCACCCACAATTTCAATTAACCCATCAATATCTTGAGTGGAATTAGCAAACCCCGTCACCGGAAGTCCCACACCTTCACGAGAAAGAATCTGAAGACAGCGTAACTTATCGCGGGAACGAGAAATGGCTTGGGATTCATTCGCCGCGAACACCCCCATCACTTCAAATTGGCGCACCACAGCCGTTCCATAGAACGTTTTAGACGCACCGATGCGAGGAATAATCGCATCCAACTCTTCCAAAACTTTCCCCTGATACACCACTTTGGGCTTATGAGACGTAATATTCATATAACAACGCAGGTAATTAATCACCCGCATATCATGACCCCGCGCTTCCCCCGCTTCCTTGAGGCGTCGCGTGGAATATAGCGAAGCATCTTGGGACAAGATAGCTATTTTCATAAAAGGACTATAGAATCATTTGCTTAATTGTGCGCTTCCTGGTTGAACTTTGGACAAAAGACCGACCCGCATCGACTAAAAAGCGTTTACGGACGGCTTGACGCCCTAACAGCATCCGGAATCCCATAACATCTCGGTTCGTCAGGGTAAGTTCAATCAACCAGCGCTCCCCGTTTAGTTCTACCATAGTTTGGATAACAGGTCGTAACTGGGCGTGACCCCCAGAATTGCGAACCTGTCGCTGGTCAATCAGTTCAGCTTCAGCGGAGACTGTGCGATGGGTATCTCGTTGATAGGGATGGACTTTAAACCGAACCATAGTTTTGTCATCCCGTGAGAAGGGTTCGACATCAAAGGCGTGTAAGGCGGAGGAACGCGCCCCGGTGTCAATTTTAGCTTTAATCTGGGCAATTCCTAGATCCGGCAAGGCGACTCGTTCCCGCCAGCCGATAATGGATAAGGACTTGGACATAAATTTTGTTTACGCTTGTTAAAAATTTGGACACTCCTGTGCCTAAAGGTGAGAGGCTCAAGGAGATCAATTGGGCGGTTGAAACCGCAGCTACACAAACGAAACCCGCCTTCGCGGGTTCTCATATCATGTCTTAACGATTGCCCATAATTGCAATGCTGCAATAACAGGGGTTTCAGGCGTTTTTATTAGGGGTGTTTGACCGGACATGATATCAAACCCGTAATTTTTCATGAGTCCGCGTAGGCGGACTTTGTTTGTTTAGCCGCGATTTTAATCGCCACAGCTCAAGCGTAAGTCTTAGAGACATTGCAGGCAACGTCTCTACAACCCTGCAAAAGAAGCTAAAATTCCCTTGACGAGTCTCAAGGATAGAGCAAAACCATGACAAATGCATCTCCCATCCCCGTGGTTGTCAACGGTGCGGCGGGTAAAATGGGTCGTGAAGTGATTAAGGCGGTCAGTCAAGCCGAAGATATGACCTTGATTGGTGCCGTTGATCATAACCCGAACTATATGGGTCAAGATGTTGGCGAAGTCGCAGGTTGTGGTGCATTGGAAATTCCGATTCTGAATGACCTGCAAGCCACGCTAGTCATGGCGACTCAGGAACAAGTGCAAGGGGTGATGGTGGATTTTACCCACCCTGACAGCGTTTATGAGAATGTTCGTACCGCTATTGCCTATGGGGTTCGTCCAGTTGTCGGTACCACGGGACTCACGAGTGATCAAATCAAAGACTTGGGCGAATTTGCCGAAAAAGCCAGCACAGGTGCTTTAATTATTCCCAATTTTTCCATTGGCATGGTCTTATTGCAACAAGCCGCCATCCAAGCTTCCCAATACTTTGACCACGTTGAAATTATCGAACTCCATCACAATCAAAAAGCTGACGCCCCAAGCGGTACAGCGATTCAAACCGCTCAACAATTAGCTGGATTGGGCAAAACCTATAATCCCGCTAAGGTAGAAGAAACCGAAAAACTGGCGGGGGCTAGGGGAAGTGTCGCCAATGACAACATTCGCATTCACAGTGTCCGCTTACCCGGTTTAATCGCTCACCAAGAAGTCATCTTTGGTGCTACCGGTCAAATCTACACCCTACGTCATGATACTAGCGATCGCTCTTGTTATATGCCAGGTGTCTTGCTTGCCATTCGCAAAGTGACTCAGCTCAAATCTCTCTTCTACGGATTAGATAAAATATTGTAATAAATGACGAATTCCCCGTTCCCTATTCCCTATTCCCTGTTCCCTGTTCCCTGTTCCCTGTTCCCTGCCACAAATGACCAATGACTAAAACCCATGCTAGTACCACTTACCCGCCAGAGCTTTGAGCAACTCATTCCGGTAATTGCCACAAGTTCCCAGTATGCTTACTACTGGGGAAAATTCCCCGACTTTTTGAAGCGATTACTGATTTCGGTTGTTGCTGTTGTCGTCGTCTTGCTCTTAAAATTCTTTTTGGGTGATGGGTTTGATCCCTTGCTCTTTCTCTTAGGTATTATCGCCGGGTTGTATTGGTTTTGGAGTCCGGTCTACTGGGCAAGTCGGCGTAATATTGAGATACGCCGCTATAAATATAGTGGCTTCTGGCAAGGTCGAGTCTTGGATGTCTTCGTCACTGAAGAATTAATTGGTACTGAAGAAAATGTCAACAATCGGGGCGAGTTGGTGATTGTGGAAAATCGGGAGCGACGCCTGAATGTAGAAGTCGGTGACGAGAGCGGATTTACCACACTGCTACAAGTCCCTCTGCGCCGCACTCACAAAGGTATTGTTCCCGGTCAAATTGCCCAGATGGTGGTGATGTCGAATCAGCCGGATTTATCCCGTATTGCCACCAATAGTGATATTTATATTCCTCGCTTGAATATCTGGGTAAGTGACTATCCTTACGTACAGCGCACTGTGTTTAATCAGGTTAGTCGCCAGCTAACTCAAGCGGAGGAGGATGATTATCCAGCTAACCGTGTGGTCAAAACTCGGCGTCGTCGGCGTTGAGGAGATGGGGAAGCAGGGGAAGCGGGGGAAGCAGGGGAAGCAGGGGAAGCGGGGGAAGCGGGGGAAGCAGGGGAAGCAGGGGAAGCAGGGGAAGCAGGGGAAGCGGGGGAGGTTTGAGCTGTTCCATGATTTCTGCCAAGCTGTATTAGTCAGGGCGGGTTTTGTACAAACGTTATCATTAAACCCGCCCCTACAACCCATACCCTCGAAAGATTCAACTTACACTGGTACTATCCTGCCCATACGCCTGCCATGCTAAGTCTACCAGTCCATTAACAATAGCCGCCGCGACAACCGATGAACCTTTGCGCCCTTCGATGCGAATATGAGGCACTAAGGAATCTTCCAGTCGAGATTTGGCAACATCTACTTCAACAAATCCTGAAGGTGTGCCAATGACTAAGGCGGGGCGGATTTCTTCAGCTTCAATCAGTTCCACCAAAGCTGTTAGCGCCGTTTGCGCTTGCCCCACCACAAAAATTCCCTCTGGGTAACGTTTGGCTAGGGTTTGAATTCCCCAAGCCGCCTTCGTCTTTTCTTTTTGCGGGCGCGTGATAGCTTCCATGCTGCAATAGACGGGATTGGCAAAGGTTTCCTGGATGTGAGGTGTAATTCCCACCTGTACCATCGGCACATCTACCACAATCGTCGTCCGAGCCGCTAACGCCGCCGCGCCTGCTTGTAACGCACGTTCGGAAAACCGAATCAGCTTTTGATACTCAAAGTCGGCTGTTGCATAAATCACCCGGCGCACAATTTCGTATTCGGCGGGTGAAAAGGTATGAGCGCCAATTTCGCGATCGATAATTGCCAAACTTTGAGCATCTGTTCCGTGCCATTCCATGGTGTCTCTCAATGCCAACCCGATTTTTGAGCCGTGAAAACTTTAGGACTGACCCTAGGTCAGCTTCCTAGATAGCTTATCAGACTATTCTTACATTCAGTAGACTGAAACGGCTTGCGATCGCGCATTTTGCCTCTGAGGGATAATGTAGGGTGTAATACAAATTAGTCAGACCTGTAGGGGCGACCCGCTTGCATTAATTAACACTACCAATCCACTCAATGGGATCGGGTCGCCCTTTCTCTGGAGTTGGTTCATCCTCTGCTTGTATTTTAAACCGCTTCTAACCCCTAGTAAAGACGTAGCCTGATCCGTCTCTACATCACCGCCTGTTACCAATCAACCCGATAGAGACGGTTTGGTTAGATGGGAACAATAACTATCCTCAACAATTTTAGATTTAGAGGACATCTTTATCGATTTATGGTGCGAGGTTTGGGAAACAACCTCTTTTTCCGGATGGATAGTAATCCGCTTACAAACCAAGTGCTGGCTTCCAGGACGCACAAAACCCCAGGTATACACTTGGGAATCAGAGGGTGTTGCTTGCGCTGGAGCTAGTCGGAACGCAGTCAATAATACTAGCTCTGCCACTACTAGAACTACAACTACGATTTTCAGCATCGTTTTCTTTGGGTTGATAGATTAAATTAATCTTGCCACCTGGGATGTCGTCTTGGCAATAACCCAGAAACGATAAACTTGTATCCCAGAGTCAGCAACCGTTCCCGACTAATAGGACACATCTGAACATCAATGAAAAACCTGTAGGGGCGACCCGCCTGCATCAATGAACAATACCAATCCACTTAATGGGATCGGGTCGCCCTTTCTATAGAGTCAGGTTATCCTCTGCTTGTGATTTGAATCACGAGTAAAGACGTAGCCTGATCCATCTCTACATCCCTTGCTATTAAACCAACCAACGCTATAGAGATGGTTTGGTTAAATGGGAACAATAGCGATCCTCAACAATTGTCGATCGAGAGGACATCTTTACCGATTTATGATGCGAGGCTGGGGAAACCACCTCTTTTTCTGGATGAATCGTAATCTGCTTACAAACTAATTGCTGACTTCCGGGACGCACAAACCCCCAGGTATACACTTGGGAATCAGGGGTTGTCGCTTGCGCTGGAGCTAGTCGGATTGTGGTTGATAATACTAGCCCTAAAATAAATAAAACGACAAGTACGGGTTTCCGCATTTATTTCTCTCAGTTGACTGAGTTCAAATTAATTTTGCTCTCTACTCTTTATTATACGAAAAAAATTCAAGTGACATTACAGTCCAATAAGGTATCGGATAAGCTCTATTGACTGTTTTCTCCCTCATCTTCCCCATCTCCCTCATCTCCCCCAGCTCCCCCAGCTTCCCCAGCTCCCTCTGCTTCCCCAGCTTCATCCCTCATCCCTCATCGTCAAAAAAAATTCGTCGTGCTGGAGTTGCGCCAGGGAACGGTTAAGATAGATTTGGGCGATCGTATCTTGGGGATTAATCCTCAACACCTCTTCAAACCGCTGTTTCGCTTGACCAAAGGCTTGCTTGGCGTAGAGGAACAACCCTTCTTCAAAGATGGAGATCGTAGCTAACTTGCCCTCCTTAATCTTGAGCGGATCTCCATCAAACACTTCAAACACCGCTACCGCTTTTGACTTACCCTTAACCTTAACCTGCTCCACAAACCGGAGACTATACTCGGTTGGATTATGTAAACGAGTTAACGTCTGTCCCGAAATTAATAACGACACCTTATACTGTTTCGTTAGTCCCTCCAAACGAGCCGCTAAATTCACATCATCACTAATCACCGTACTGTCTATTCGGTGTTTTCCCCCAACTGTACCCAGCATCAACGAGCCAGTATTAATGCCAATGCCAATTTTGATGGGGGTATACCCTGATTGCAGACGACATAGATTATACTCATACAACCGCTGAACCATAGCAATTCCGGCTTTAAGCGCATCATCAGCAATCCCGCTAAAGAGTGCCATAATCGCATCGCCCATATATTTATCGATAAAGCCTTTATGTTCAATAATCGCTGGCTCCATCCGCTTTAAAAAGGCGTTAATAAATTTGAAATTTTCTTGGGGGGTCATCCGTTCCGAGAGAGTAGTGAAATCCCGAATATCTGAGAAAAGGACAGACATTTCCTGCTGAACTTGGTCGCCTAATTCTACATCAACCACACTTTGCTTATTTAAAATCTGTAAGAATTGACTGGGGACAAAGCGAGAAAAGGATTGATTCAGTTGGAACAGTTCATTCGTGAACTTGATTCGCTCCGCTTCTGCTTGTTTGCGAGAGGTAATATCTTCCACAAACCCCTGATAATAAAGTGGAGTTCCCAACGCATCATATACAGTGCGAGCATTCTCACTAATCCAGATAATTGTGCCATCTTTGCGACAGATCATCGACTCAAACTCGCACACAACACCATGCTGCTGCATCCGTGTCATGAATTCCGGACGCCGACGGGGGTCAACGTAGAGTTGATAGTGAATACTATTAATGATTGTTAGCAATTCTTCCGGGGAATCGTAGCCGTAGATGTGCGCTAAAGCGGGGTTAGCACTCAGATAACTCCCATCCAGCGCAATCTGAAAGATTCCTTCTTGGGCGTTTTCAAAGATAGAGCGATACTTTTGTTCGGCTTTCACCAGTGCCGCTTCAGCTTGTTTGCGTAAACGCAACTCATTATAGACATCGCTAATATCTCGACCTTCGATAATCAAAAACTCAATGCTTCCCTTGTCATTAATAATCGGTTTAATCGAAAAATCAATTGTCGCAATGCGTTGTTGTGCGCCTAAGATATCCACTTCATACCGGATAAACTTACCGCTAGCCGCTTGAGCAATGGCGGATTGTAACTGAGCTTGGGTTTTGCTGGAAATAGTCCACCAGTAACAGTCCCACAAGGGTTTTCCTGCCACATCCTCTAAATGCAATTCACCAAAATTCAGGGCAGTTTGGTTGACTTCTAAGACAATTCCGTCAACACTCAGCATTCCCGTCAACTGAAACGTCTGATTGAAAATCGCCCGAAATTTTAACTCACTAGCACTGAGGGATTTAATCGATTGTTGTAGGTCTCGATTTAAACATTTAAGTTTGGCGTTTTGTTCATCTAACTTTTTTGCTTGCAGATAACTATTAACGGCTTCTTTGACCGTCAAACTCAAGTCTGACGCCTGCCATGGCTTGGCGATATAACGATAGAGTTTGGCATACTTAATCGCATTGCCTACCGCTTCAATATCTGCTTGCCCAGTGAGCATAATTTTCAGCGTTTTCGGTGACAACTCATGGACACGCTTTAAGAGTTCATCCCCTTTCATCCCTGGCATGATATGGTCAGAGATAACCAAAAGAATCTCATAGTTCTCGTCTAAGAGTTCTGCAACTAACTCTAATGCCTCTTCTCCCGCTTCGGCAATTTCGATCAGGTAATTTTTGCCAATCGCTTCCTTAAGCTCAGCTTTTAGACTTCTGAGTACTGTTTTCTCATCATCGACACAAATAATTACCTGTTTAGTCATAGTAGATTGCCCGTAGGATTACGCCGAAGTCACAAGGATTTTGGATGGGGTTGAAATCATCGGATTGAGTGGGTAATTTTCCAATTAGTAGGTTAGAGTTGAGATAATGCTAGTTTAATAGCTTCCACTAATTCCGCTTCTGACCAGGGTTTGTATAAGCAGTGATGCAGCTTTGCTTCCTGTTTGGCGCGTTCAATTGCCTCCTCATCCGCTTGACCGGTCAGCAGAATTTTAATGATATGGGGAAATTTATGATGCACCTGAACCAGAAACTCATCCCCTTTCATTCCCGGCATTAACCAATCCGATACAATCAGAATAATACTGACATTTTCTTCCACAAGTTCATCTATTAATTCTAACGCTTCATCAGCCGCTTCTGCCAGTTCATAGGTATAAGCATCGCCAAAGGCTTCTTTGAGTTGAGTCTTGAGACTTTTGAGAACAACTTTTTCATCATCAACACACAAAATAACGGGTTTAGTCATTGGTTATTTATTAGGGAACAGGGAACAGGGAACGGGGAATAGGGAACAGGGAATGGGGAACGGGGAACAGGGAACGGGGAACAGGGAACAGGGAACAGGGAACAGGGAACAGGGAACGGGGAATAGGGAACAGGGAACAGGGAACAGGGAACGGGGAATAGGGAACGGGGAATAGGGAACAGAAAGTTCTAATCTTATTTTTATCTCATTATCGTATCCTTCTCCTTTGCTTTCTCTAGCCTTCCGTTGTCCGCAAAGGCAGTGAAACAGTAAAAGTAGTTTTACCGGGAACAGATTCAACGTCAATTTTTCCCTGATGCTTTTCAATAATCTTTTTCACAATATCGAGTCCTAATCCACTTCCTTCTCCGGCTGACTTGGTTGTAAAAAATGGCTGAAATATCTTAGCTTTAATTTCTGGAGGGATTCCTTTGCCACTATCGGTAATGCTAACGTTGATCTGTTGGTCTTGCTGCTTGACATCAAGGGTTAATGTTCCTTTATTATCCATTGCCTGTAACGCATTATGAATCAGATTCGTCCAGACTTGATTCAGTTCATCTGCATAACATAATATCGGTGGTAACTCGTCATAGTTGCGGATGACATTAATTCCATGTTTGAGTTGATTCTGATACAGGGTTAGCACGGTTTCAATTCCTGCTGTTAGGTTTGCCGGAATCATTTCCCCCGATTCGTCATAACGGGAGTATGTTTTTAAAGCAAACACTACTTTAGAGGCGCGTTCAGTTGCTGTGTTGATGGTTTGAGTTCCCCGTTGTAATCCCGATAGTTTGTACGCTGTTTCTAAGAGGTGCGAACTATCGGGGCGTTTCAGTAGAGGGAAAAACGCTTCAATGTTGTCATAAATTCCCATATCAACCAACGTATCCGCTAGGGTATCCGCATCCTGAATCTCTTCCGCCTCCAATTGGCGAACTAAGGTTCGCCGCCGTTTGCGTTCTTCTTTTGCGGTTAAATCCGATTCGTTTTGGAGTGAACGTTGTAACATTTTCAGAAAATCGTGTCCTTCTTCTGGCGATAAGGATTGAAACAGAGTGGGTAATTGTTCCAGGGTTTGACTTAAAAACTTAGAAATATTTCCGGCGGAGGAACGAATCGCCCCCAAGGGTGTATTAATTTCATGGGCAATCCCAGCAATTAATTGTCCCAAGGCTGCCATCTTTTCCGATTGAATCAGTTCATCTTGGGTAGCTTTGAGAGAGTCGAGGGTATTTTTTAACTCTTGGGTGCGAGCAGCAACATTTTGTTCTAGAGTGTTATAAAGTCGGGCATTGTCGATCGCGATCGCGGCTTGTCCGGATAGGATTTGTAAGACTTCTAACCTGTCTGGCGTAAAGGTGTCTGTAGCCAGGTTATTTTCCAGATAAACGATACCACTGAGTTGACCTTGATTCAGTAGCGGCGCACACAAAACGGATTGGGTTTGATGGGCTTGAATATAAGGATCGTTGGTAAACTTGCCAATTTTAGCCGCATTGGTTTTAACCACGGTTTCTTGGGTGTGAGTGACATAGTTAATAATCGAGAGAGGGAGGTGATTCGCTACGGGGAGAGATTGCAACACAGTGACGTGATTCGTCTCTACATTCAGCGACGCCTCAATCACCCATTCTCCCGATTGATTTAAAACCAAAACTCCCGTTTGCGCCCCCGTATTTTCGATTAAAATTTTCATCAACGCCGCCAGTAACTTATTCAGTGCAATTTCACTACCAATGGCTTGCGAGGCTTTCATCAGTGTGGCAAAATCTAACACCGAAGCCGACTGATTTCTCTGAGACACACTACTCACCGTTGTACGGCTGTCTGTGAGATAACTGACAGGAGATGATGGCGCAAAAAGCTGGGAATATTGGGCTTCTAAATCTCTAACTTTCGCCGTCGCCCCCCAGCGGGTGTAAGTATAATGTGCCTCTTTAAGATACGTATCAGCAACCTTGTCCATCCCCCTATTCTGATAAAACATGGCAGCTAAATTGTAGGCTAAGGCTTCCTCTTGAATATAACCATTATCCCTCGCCCCTTTAATCGCTTGTTCATACAACTCCATCGCTGTCATCAATTCTCCCAAAACTCGCGCTTTTTCAGCGGCGACTAAATCTAATTTATGCTGCTGATTCATCGCACCATGGTTTGCCCAGATCTGCATTTTTTCTTGATTAGCGTTCACTCGATCAATTAGAATCTGTTTTTCGCTTGGTGTCACCTCAGGAACAATAGCGAGATGGGCAAGAGAATCATAAAAATAGAATAGTGGAATCACGATCATTGCCGTAACTCCATTTAAATACTGTTCCGCTAAAACTGCATGTTCTACCGCTTGCTCAACCTCACCAAATAGATAACAGAGAATCAGCTTATTTAAATAGAATAAATGCAGTTCGGTGCGGTCATTCGCCGCCAGCGCCCGGGGTAAGGATGTTTCTTCATTATATGCCTTACCCATTAACTGGGTGGGATTTTCTCCTTGATCCTGTAAATTCTGCACCGCCTGTAAAAAAATCGCCGTCCAATTAAATGGACTTTCCCGGCGAATTTGCCGCACCGCCTGATTATAGGTGGCGATTTCTTGTTCAACTTGAGTCAGTTCAACTCCACTAAAATAGAGATGATCGCAGGTATAAAAGGCACAATACCCAGCAAACTCAAAATCCCCCGTTTCTACACCACTGTGATAGCCCTCAATTAAAATAGGCAGAGTTTGACTAAAATGCTCTTTCCAATGCAAGATATGAGCGCCCAGCACCTCAAATACCTTACATTTGACTTGCTGGGCATTAAACCGATTCACCAAACTCAGTGCCAATTTACCAAATTGATATCCCGCCTCAAAATTGTGCTGACGATCTAATAAAATAAATCCATAACAGGCATAGCCAAATGCCGACAATGGCGCGTTCCCATACTTGACTGATAACTGAACCATTGATGAGGCAATCAGAACAAAAAGATCAGGTGCAGCGATATAGGCGGCGGCAATTAAATTAGAGAGAATTAGTACAGCAGCTAGGGGTTCGGCGGCAATCATTTCCGGTAGGTTAATTAAGTCTTCAATCTCATGTCCTGCCAATAGTGTAGCCGTTTCATCGAGTCCATTTTGCCACTCTGCCATGCTGGGTTCTTCAGGTAAACATATTCCCAATAAATTCAGCACTTGCAGTCCAAGATGAATCGCTTCCTTGAGATTATTTTGCGACGCGATCGCTTGAATCTTAACTTCATACACATTAACTTTTTCCAGCACCGTTTTAGCCTGGGCGAAGAGAACCTCAGTCAATTCTTCCATTGCCGTAAACTTGCCACCTAAATAGGCGGCTTGGGCGGCTTCTTCATATAAGGCTAAGGTTAAGTCATAGTCCCATTGCCAACTGTCTGCACCCAGAAGTTCTCGTCCCACAGTTAAATAGTTTAGCGCCGCACCATAAGCGGCTGATCCTTTGGCTTTTTGACCCGCGATTAAATTCAACTGGGCGATTTGATGGCGTTCATCTTGACTAATTTCTCCTGATGTGTGATCACAATTATCACTAATTCCTTGATTCAGATGATCAACGATTGCAAATATTTTATCTAATAAGGTTTCCGAATCCGTACTTTGCCAAAGTAGGCGACCAATTTGTAAGTGAACCGCTTTCTTTTGGCACTCATCAATTAAAGCATACGCTGCTTGTTGTACTCGGTCATGTAGAAATTTATACTCGTGAACCAGCAAGTCTGGATTGAGTTCCGATAGGGGAACGATTAATTCCGATTGAACCGCTGTGACTAAGTTCGCGAAAATCACATCCTCTGGTTGTTCACAGACAATTGCCAGCGTGGATAAGTTGAAATTAGCACCGATACAAGCAGCTAACTGTAAGACATGCTGGGTTGAATCCGGCAGCTTTTTTAACCGATTTGTCATCAACTCGACGACGTTATCGGTAATGTTTTTCTCCTTGATTTTATTAATATCCCACTGCCATTGATGATTTTGCAGATTGAAAGTGATTAAGTTTTCCGCATAGAGATTCCTTAAAAACTGATTCACGAAAAATGGATTACCTGCCGTTTTGCTCATCACCAGTTCGGCTAAATGCTGGGCAGATTCTTGTGGGGATTTTAAGGTGTCACAAATAATTTGGCGAATATGGTCTAATTTTAAAGGAGATAAGGTAATACAGTTAACCGTCGCGCCTTGTTTTTGTAATCCATCTACTGTCATCATTAACGGATGAGTAGGGTTGACTTCATTATCCCGATAGGCACCGATTAAAAATAGATAATGGATCTCACTATCGGTCATAATCAGTTGAATCAACTTCAGCGTCGCCAAATCTACCCACTGCAAATCATCGAGAAACATCACTAAAGGATGTTCGGGTGAGCAAAATGCCCGCATGAATTTTTTGAAGACGATATTAAACCGATTTTGGGCTTCTTGTGACCCTAATTCTGGCACCGTAGGCTGTTGACCGACAATTCGTTCCACTTCCGGGATAACATCAATAATCACCTGACCATTTGTTCCCAAAGCGGCTAATAATTTTTCTCGCCACTGATTGAGTTGGGCTTCGCTTTCAGTTAAAATTTGCTGCACTAATTCCTTAAAAGCGTTGACAATCGCTGAGTAGGGAACGTTTCGTTGAAACTGGTCAAATTTGCCGGAGATAAAGTAGCCGCGTAGTCGTGTATTTGGTTTATGAATTTCGGCAACTAAACACGATTTACCAATACCGGAATACCCCGCCACCAGCATCATCTCGATGGGCGAATGAGACGTGGGGAGTGAACCATCGACGGAAGAATCTGCCGATTTCTGAATGTCCTGATCCTCTCGATTCGCCACGCGATCAAAGGCAGCGAGTAAGGTGTCCACTTCCGCCTCTCGCCCATAAAGTTTTTGGGGAATGTGGAAGTGTTCGGAGATATCTTGAGAACCCAGCGGAAAGTCTTCAATTGTTCCCGTTTTGGCTAATTGTCTCTGACAGTTTTGCAAATCAGCTACCAGTCCCCAAGCACTTTGATACCGTTCTTCAGCCGTTTTTGCCATCAGTTTCATGACAATATTGGAAACGGTTGGCGGAATGGTTTTTCCGCGCTGCGCCCCGGCAATTTCTGGGGAAGGTGTCGGCATACCATTCTCCAGACGTTCCACCGGAACGTCTCTACAAGCTTCCTCACCCAGAAGATGGGGAGGTGTCGGGACTTTGGCAATATGACAATGGACTAATTCTATGGCATCGTTTGTCTCAAAAGGTAGCGTTCCGGTTAGGAGTTCATAGAAGGTGACACCTAGGGAATAAAAGTCGGTGCGATAGTCGAGAGAACGATTCATCCGCCCCGTTTGTTCGGGGGAAATATAGGCTAATGTTCCTTCTAAGACATGAGGATTTTTGAGTGCCGGATTTTCGCGGGTAAGCTGGGTGGAGATGCCAAAGTCAATGATTTTGAGTTGTCCGGTTTCGGGGTTGAAGACAATATTGCTGGGGTTAATATCTTTGTGAATGACATCAACGGCGTGAATCTGGGCGAGAATTTCGGCTATCTTGATGGCAATGTTGAGAAAGTCCTGTAGAGGTAGAGGTGAGGAGAGTTTTGTCGGCTGACTCATCCACTGCTTTAAGGATTCACCGCCAAAATCCTCTAAGATGATTACTAAGGTTCTCTGATAGGGTTGGATAGTATACGCCTTAACTACGCTATCAATCGTCAGATTGTGCGTAATTTCATACTCTTGTCGATATCGAGTTAACTCTTGTGGAGTGGGATAGTCTTGTTTGAGAAGTTTGAGGATGACGGGTCGGTGTTCCCCTTCCTGAATACCGCGATAAACTAAGGTGTTGGCACTTTCGTAGAGTTGGGACAAAATGCGGTAGTTAGCAATTTTTAAGGTAGTGTTATTCGTCATTTGTCATTTATTCGTTATTTATCGAAAAGAAGCACTTCTTCCCAAGAAGTTAGCGAAGGGAACCTGTTAGAGACAGCACAAACTGTTCTCGTAGGTTGGGTATAGCGTCAGCGAAACCCAACAGGCTAACGATGACGTTGGGTTTTGTTCCTCAACCCAACCTACAAAGGTGATATACTCCCATCAGCGACAGCCAACAGTCTCCACGTTGGCTATAGAGAGCGATCGCGAAACCCACCTGGCAAAGGTAACGGTAAATGACACCCGAAAATGAAGCGTTAGCGTTGCTTACCCCTATGTGGCACAGTTTTATGTAATTATACTCTGTTAATACTTTATTGGACTCTTAAATCAAGCTTAAGTTTAATTTTTTGATATCATACATTTATATTACTTGTCATACAGTAACCTTGAACTCTTGTCCGTCTAGATGCCAGATGTTGCATCTGCACTGGCTTCCCTGTAGCCTATAAAGGCAGAAAGCAGAAATCCTAGTCCAAATAAATATGTGGGTACACTACCTGTGGCAGTTTCTCTCTGCCACGACTGACAAAAAATCTAGTCCTAAGGTGATCTTTTGGTTTACCCTTAGCCTAACCTTTGCGGCGCTTTACAGTATTTTGGCACTGCAACAAGTCTTCAGGGGTGAGTATGTTGTGCAGGACGATGCGCGACAGCATGTTTTCTGGATGCGGCGGTTTTTAGACCCAGAGTTGTTTCCCCAGGATTTAATTGCCGATTACTTCCAATCAGTTTCCCCTCTAGGCTATACCACTGTTTACAAGCTAATGGCAGGGGTTGGTATTGATCCAATTTGGTTTAGTAAATTGCTGCCCGTGATATTAGGATTGATTACCACAGGTTACTGTTTCGGTGTTTGTTTACAATTATTACCTGTGCCAATGGCAGGTTTTATCGCCTCATTATTGCTCAATCAAAGCTTATGGATGCAAGACGATCTAGGCTCAGCAACACCAAGAGCTTTTTTGTATCCACTGTTTTTTATGTTTTTATACTATTTGTTGAAAAAATCATCAGTTTTAGTCAATCTAAGCTTGGCTCTAATAGGATTGTTTTATCCATCATTTGTATTCATTGCTGTGGGAATATTAGTATTGCGGTTGTGGGATTGGGAGAGTTGGCAGCCTCGCCTTAGTTCTAATCGCCACGATTACCTGTTATGTGCCACAGGCATTGGTGTTGCTTTGCTAGTGTTATTACCTTATGCCCTCAGTTCTTCAGAATTTGGACCGGTGATTACCGTAGCTGAAGCCAGGACATTACCAGAGTTTGAAGCTGGAGGACGTGCCAGCTTTTTTCACGACGATAAATTTTGGCGGTTTTGGTTCAGTGCTCGCAATAGTGGCATTCGGTTATCATTAAATCCAGCTAGTTTAGGAGCTAGTTTTTTGTTGTTTATGATACCGCTATATCCGCGCCAGTTCCCCTTAGTTAAACAAGTAAACCGTGAAGTTAGATTATTGCTTCAAATCCTGGTGTGTTCCCTGATCATGTTTTTTATTGCCCACGCGCTTCTATTCAAGCTTCATCTTCCCAGTCGTTATACAATGCACAGCTTGAGAATTGTACTTCCCCTCGCAGCTGCACTAGCGCTGACTTTAATACTAGATGGGCTTCTCTACGCTGGCTTAAATAAAAAGCGTTCGTTGTTAGCTGTAGTAATCGTAGCGATAATCAGCACTGTAACCGTTTTTTACCCCAGTTTGTTTTGGCAAAAATACTTTCCTAACCCCGGTTACAGAATTGGTACAGTATCACCTTTGTATGAGTTTTTTCAGCAGCAGCCTAAAGATATTTTGATTGCTTCTCTAGCCGAAGAAGTCAATAATCTACCTGTTTTTTCTCAACGATCCATCTTAGTCGGTAGCGAATATGCTATTCCCTATCATATAGGTTACTATCGCCCATTCCGCCGAAGAGTGTTTGAGCTGATTCAAGCTCAATACAGTCAAGACTTGGCAGACGTATCGAATTTTATTCAAAAGTATGATATTGATTTCTGGGTGTTAGAGCAAGGAACATTTACAGCCAAGTACATTGCTGATCTGCGCTGGTTCAGAGAATTTCCGCCCACCCAAGACGCATTGGCAAATCTTACACAGGGAATAACTCCCGCCTTGTCAAAGGTAATTGATAAGTGTTCAGTTTATGAGACAGGAAGGTTCACTGTGCTACAGGCAGATTGTATTTTGAAAACGCCACCCAATTAGGAACGATGCGTTTTGAGCAATTTCTTGCTGATATGATAACTTATAAGTCAAGCAATACTATCCGATTTTGGTTGACTCTAAGCCTTCTCGTTGCTACACTTTACGGCACGTTAGCCTTTCAACCCGCCTTCAGCAGCGAGTACGTGGTGCAGGATGATGCGAGACAACACGTCTTCTGGATGCGGCGATTTTTAGATCCAGAGTTATTTCCGAATGATATAATTGCCGATTATTTCCAATCGGTTGCACCGTTAGGATATCGCGCCCTGTATCATTTCATGGCAAAAATCGGGATTGATCCGATTGTTTTGAGTAAAGTTTTGCCTTTGGTTTTGGGATTAGTTACCACGGGTTACTGTTTTGGCGTGGCGGTGCAATTGTTACCCATACCTCTGACTGGATTTATCGCCTCTGTACTCCTCAACCAAAATCTGTGGATGCAAGATGGGTTGATATCGGGAACACCCAAGGCGTTTATTTATCCTATCCTGTTGGCGTTTTTGTATTATGGGATGCGCCAGTCACTCATAGGCACAGGAATCGCGATCGCGCTGTTAGGATTATTCTATCCATCATTAGTGCTAGTCTGTGCGGCGTTTCTGATTTTGCAGTTATGGCGGTTTAACCGGAAATTTCCCTCTCTGTCTCAAAGTCGCCGCGATTATGTATTCTGTTGCACGGGTTTGGCGGTGGCGTTTGCGGTGTTATTACCCTACACGATGAGTCTGTCAGAATTTGCCCCAGTGATCACGGCTGCACAAGCCAAAGGTTTACCCGATTTCTTATCGCAAGGGCGAACCCGATTTTTTGTCAACGACGCTTGGTCATTCTGGTTTAATGGACGCAGTGGTATCCGCATTGATACCGCCTTAGCGCCGCCTCTGAGTTATTTGGGGTTGCTATTACCTGTTGTGTTATGCTTTCCCTCTCGCTTTCCCCTCGCCAAGCAGATAACTGGGAAGATGGGAGTCTTAGTCAAGTTCTTAGTCGCGTCAGCTATTTTATTTTTAGCCGCCCATGCCCTGCTGTTCAAACTGCACCTACCCAGCCGTTATACTCAGCATAGCTTACGGATTGCGATCGCGCTGGCGGCGGCAATCGTTATTACCCTACTCCTAGACGCTGTTTTCGCGTGTAGAGACGCGCCATGGCGCATCTCTACGGTCAAATTGGGATCAGTTTTTGCATTAGGTTTAACCAGTTTAATCGGAATTACTCTTGTGGGATATCCTCACTTGGTTCTGAATACATTTCCCTGGACGGCTTATATTGGTGGCAATGTGCCGACGTTATATGAGTTTTTTCAACAGCAACCGAAGGACATTAAAATTGCCTCCTTAGTGGAAGAAGCCAATAATTTACCCACGTTTGCTCAACGGTCAATTTTAGTGGGTCGCGAATATGCAATTCCCTATCATTGGGGCTATTATCGCCAATTTCGCCAGCGGATGTCGGATTTAATTGAAGCCCAATATAGTCCAGATTTGGCAATTGTTCAGGAGTTTATCCAAACATACGGGATTGATTTTTGGCTGCTACCGACTACACCGTTAACAGCCGAATCGATTGCGAATGATTCTTGGTTGATGCAGTACCAACCTGCGGCAAATCAAGCCATCGCTCAACTTAAAGCTGGGAAACAACCTGTTTTGGATTTGTTGAGAAGCGATTGTGCGGTTTGGGAAAAGCCGGGATTGATGGTTTTAGAGGCAGAGTGTATTTTACAATAAAGCATCATTTTTAATAGGGCGGTTTCAACCGCATCTACACAAACAAAACCCGCCTGGCCTTCGGCAAGCTTCGCTAACGCGGGTTCCAAAACTCTTAATTTTTATCGATTTCCGCGTTAACTTTAGATTTTATGTAGGGTGGGCAATATCTATAAACCTTAAATCTTTATATTATCATTTGTTGCTATTGCCAACCACACGGTAACTTGGGATTGATTACAAATGTTGCCAGATCTCAGTTAGGATTTACTTCTAACAGTATTAAACTTAAAGCCACTGACGACGACATTAACGCGATCGCAGTTTTATCAACTGTGTGTAGCCAACCCTGATGTACCATTATAGCGTTCGCCCCAGGGATAGTTAATTATCATCAAGATGTGGAAGTTGTGGCGATGCCTATTGTATTGTCAGGGGAGGAAGTATTGCCCGGGTTTAGTTTATAAATTCTGTAGGGGCGGGTTTAGGGATTCAATAAACGATATCACCGATAACTTTTCAACAAAACCCGCCCTTTCCCTAGTGTCAAGGGGGCAAAGGAGTCCACACCGCACCACAGACGACCCGACACCCGACGGTGTTGTTCCCGTAGTCTGGGGTATTCCTGAGGCGATACGCACAACGGCATTCCTGTGGAGTGATGTACCACGAACCACCGCGCAACAGTCGAGAATGATTCTCATTTTTATTATCATCTACTAGCCAAGCTTGACCATCCGACGGCGCACTTTCATAACTATCATGCCAATGATCAGCACACCATTCCCACACATTTCCATGCATGTCGAATAAGCCAAAGGCGTTCGCTACCTGAAAACTCCCGACTGGGGTAGTCTCCTCACGATACTTACCCTTAGCCCCCGCCGCATAAGTATAGTTGCCGTCGTAATTAGCTAAATCCGTAGTAATCGTTTCGCCACAATGAAAAGGAGTAGTAGTTCGAGCACGACAGGCATATTCCCACTCGGCTTCACTGGGAAGTCGGTAGTCTCGTCCTGTGTACTGTGACAGACGCGCACAAAACTCCAGACAATCATACCACGATACTTGTTCAACCGGTCGATCTGATCCTTTAAAATTAGACGGGTCAGGGTCAAGTTCTTGATCAATTTGAGGCAAATTAGCAACCGCCTGCCATTGCGCCTGAGTCACCGGGTATTTCCCCATGAAAAAGGATTGAACTGTTACTGGATGCTGGGGACTTTCATCATCAGAATGCCCCTCTTCTGTCTCTGGGGAACCCATCAGGAATGTCCCTCCTGGAATCGCCACCATATCCATCGTGATGCCATTGCCCAAGTCTTCGCTGAAATATTGAGCCTGTCGCTGCCGACGCTTAACAATAAACCTAGTCTGCTGTCCTTGATTACTGATTGGCGGTGTTGCCATAGTTTTGTCACCTTAGATTCAATATGCTTAATAGTTGAACAACAGAGGCAAGAAAATTTAGCTAACGCTACGTATAAGTAAGAAGGACAATAAAAGGGCAAAGATTACAAACTCTACTCGGCGGCGCATACAACTCGAAAACCCATAACGGGGACGTTCCTGTCATTTGAAGAATAATGGAAGCGACACGCGCAACGGCAGTTTACAGGAAAGTCAAACCAGGAACCGCCCCGCAATACCCGATGCTCATTATCATGATCATTATCATCCTTCCACACCCTGCCATCTGTTGGCGCACCTTCATAGTTTTCGTGCCAAGGGTCAGCACACCATTCCCATACATTCCCATGCATATCGTAGAGTCCAAAATCATTAGCCACCTTAAAGCTACCTACAGGAGTTGTTTCTTGACGATCAATCCCTTTGGGACTTTGACCATAGGAACCTGACCAACCCCTTCTTTTGTCATCCGTACCTCGGTAATTCGCCAAGTCGATTGTAATCGTTTCTCCAAAATGAAATGGGGTGGTTGTTCCCGCACGACAGGCATACTCCCACTCGGCTTCACTGGGTAGGCGATAGAGTCGTCCAGTTTTCTGAGAAAGGCGATCGCAAAATTCCATAGCATCATACCAGGACACATTCTCTACAGGGCGGTTTGCACTTTTAAACTCAGATGGATCAGGTTCAAGTTCACGATTAACTCGCGGTAGATCAGCTACGATTTGCCATTGTGCCTGGGTTATGGTGTATTTACCCATAAAAAAGGAATTAACTGTGACCGTATGCTGAGGAGATTCAGAGTTTTCCCGTCCAGTTTCGTCCTCTGGTGCCCCCCTGACAAAGCTACCTTCGGGAATGGCTACCATCTCTAGTTGAATTCCTTTACCTAAATCCTCGGTAAAACTCCAAGCTTGTTGCTGAAAATGGTGAATCGTTAATCCCTTGCCTAACACAGCATTCAGATTAGTTTTACTAACTTTTTGATTCAACGCTTCTGTCAGTAATTTCCATAACTTAGCGCCTATAGATTTCACATACACTGAGCTGTATAATCCTGAAACCGCTATTTCTTCGTAGGTTTTATTTTTTAATGCTCCTCTTAGGATACCTTTTTGAATATCGTTAAATGATCGTCCTGTCATAGCAAAAACGGCTTCCTCAGCAGTTTTAACAGCATTCTGTATCTGTATCTTTGCCACTTTAAAATCAAATGCTTGCAGATCAAGGGCGGTTTCTGTCTCAGCTTTAAGGGAGATAGTTACCTCTTCAAGCGTAAAGGTTTGTAAGGGAGGAAACCCAGAAACCGCATCATCTGAGATATCAGGAATAACCGGAGAACGTCGTTCCAACTGCTCCGCTAACGCTGCATACTCTCCTCCCAACCGCCGCAGCACCTGACGGGTAACCTGAGCGAAGGGCGCAATCTGTTTTTGCACTGTTTCATCCCATTTAGCATAAGGCGATAGGAATGCGGTAAAACTCTTAATCGAAACCCCGGCTTTACGGGCGATAAACTGAGACACTTGTTCCAACACTTCATCGGTATCGGAAATGGGAATAGAATCCAGCAACAATTCCCGCACTCCGGGTTGAAAATCATAGTAAATAGGTTCAGATTGATGGGAAAAACTTAACCCCCCAGCCCCCTTTCCTGCGTAGCTTGCTTCCACGAAGGGGTAGGAAGGGGAAGCATTCAAAGCCTCTCTCCTTGCAGGAGAGAGGTTTGGAGAGAGGTTTTCCCCATCTGGTGAATTACCATTCCCTTCTAAAATGGGACGCAATAACCCACTCATAAACACTTCAGCAATATGAATCTGCCCCGATTCTGGCAGCATGGTTTCCTGAATCAGACGCACCACAGGCAAGGTTACCGGAATCGCCGCCATTAACCCTGCCAAGCGTCGGGCGGTGGAAGACGCCGTTGCCCGAAAGTGCTGGACTAACTCTGATGCTGAACGTGAGGCGATTGTCTGTTCCATCTCCTCAGCCATCGCCTCCATTAACGCCGGATCAAATAATACTCCCGGCATCCGCGTTCCCCCTGTACCCGCCACCAGCCGCGCCCACTGCGCCAAGGGTTCAGGCTCCAGTGTTACCACAGGTAATGGTAATGCTGTGGCTAAATTCACCTCCAGCCAGGGGGGTATCTCTTCAATTACCAGTTGGGAATTAGGAACCCCTGGTGCAAACGCCCCCAGTTGCACAGAAATCCCTGCACCTAAACCACTGCGTCTCCAATAGGATTCGGGTAATAACTGAAGCACAGACACGGGATTCTGATTCGCCCACCGCCGCAACAGAGTCTGGATTTTGCCTGAACGCCAGATATCAGATACACAGTCGCTAACCAGGAGAATTAACCGCCGCCCTGAGGGATCAATCAATTCTTTGGGGTTGCGGGGGCGTTGTTTGAGTGTGGCTGAACCCTGTCCCGGCAAGAGGTACAATGACTCATCGGCATTAGCATTTAAGCGCCAGGTGCGAACATCGCGAAAGGCACCCTGGCGTTCCAGCAGTGTTTGAAATTCTGCAATTGTTTCTTGCCAAATCGGGAGGGAACTCGATTCCTCGATAACCAGCGCTAATTCTAACCAGCGTTCGGGTGCAGGTTCTAGCACCGGAATCCAGATATTTTTTTCGGCAATTTGTCGGGCTGTGGCTTCTTCATCCAGAATGGTTTCAGTACGGGATGGAACTTTCCGCATCAGGGGACGAATTGCCCGGGCAATGGCTAAAGGATTCCGCAGGGCGGGGGCGGCTGGCGTTTCAAAGGGAAGGAGTTGAGACGGTGGGGGAGAATCTAGCTGAGGGGATGGAGAAGAAGCAGATGGCGGAGAATGAGAATCAGACTGGGGGATAGAAGCAGGTGGAGGAGAGGGATAGAGTTCAGCGTAGGGTTCGCTAGCCGTAGCTGTTGGCGGATTTAAATTTATCGGCGGCGTTTCTGGGGAGAAGTCTTCAGTTATGGGGCGTTCAGATAAGGGCGTTTTTGGGATAGATGGAGACTCGGATATAGATTCAGTTTCCCCCATTTGCAGCGCCAACCAAAAGATATCGGCAATCTCTTCTGCCGTAAGTTCTAAGCCAACCTGATTGAGGAGTGCGATCGCCTGTTGAATCATAGAGAATAGAAATCAATGAGCCTCGTAGGGGCGCACTGACGTGCGCCCAATCCCAACCCCAACCCCAACCTGCACCCAGAAAACTAGATTGAAACGTGCGATCGCCTGTTGAATCATACGGACATTTTACTCCGATGATGGGGAATAATCTTCAGTGATTTGTTGCGAACCATGGATCACAGCCAGTACATCGATTTGCTCGGGTTTAATGTAGTAAATAATCCGATAAGAACCCTCAATCACTTCACGAATTTGTTCCCTCTCAAACTCTGGCACCATTCGACCTGAAGCCGGAAACGCAGCAATCTGTTCCGAACGTCTCGTCAGACGATCAACCATTCGACGCCCATATTGAGGTGAATTTTGGGCGATGTAGGCATAAATCCCGGAAAGATGCTTGACGGCTGTATCTGTCCAAAAAACCTTCACGTTGGTAATCCGAATTGCTGACGCACTGTTTCCACAGAGGTTATTCTACCCGCCTGACTATCCGCAAGTCCCGCTTCTATCGCTACCCTGACATAAATTTCATACATTAAGTCATCCCATGTCGCATTCTCTGGCAATCTATCAATCAATCGTCGTGCCTCTTCTTTTATATTGATGGCTTCCATATTCTGCTCATAGAACGGCTTTCTGGGTCTATTGTAGGCTGAAAATTACCAGGCAAACAAATGCAATGATTTGGCGGCGATTCATTCCCTTCTAAAACCTGAGAATGAGGCTACGTCTGCCCTATTGCTCTCCTCTGTCACGCTTGGGAGACAGGCATAGGCGTGACGGCTGTAGCTTAACTTGACACCAATAACCGACGTGCGCCCACAGAAGCCGATTGAGTCGTGCGATCGCCTGTTGAATCATAGGCACATTGTACAGCAGATTTTCTCTAAACTTCTTTCTTTCCTTCTGCCTTATCCCACTTAAGCTACAATTCCTCTAAAGCCAATCAACAACCTAGTACAAAACTTTATCCCCTATTCTTTTATAGTATGGTTCAAACCATTCAAGCCAGAGATGTCACTCTAGAACAATTAGAAACCTACTTTCAGCTTCAGCGAGTTGACGATGAACAGTTTTTCCCGGAGTGGCAATCCGACTTACCCGAACTCACCGACTGGCAAAAACAACTTCTCGAACAAGTCCGCGCTGGCTATTTCAATTTACTCAAACAACCACCCTTGCTAGAAAAACCCATTAATTTGGCAGTTGTCTCCCCCTTATTATTTATCGGACAATTTTATTTAGCGCCTTTGAATTTAAGAGCCGAGAGCAGTGTCCAAATCTCCGCCCAAGATGAAGAACGAGGAATTCTCGTCAAAGGGAACCTCGACACCTTAGTTTTGAAAGACAAACTTTGGGTGATGGTAATTGAATCAAAACAAGCTCATTTCTCTGTCGAAGCTGGATTAGCCCAAATTCTTGCCTATATGCTAGGAAACCTTAATTCAGAGCAACCTAGCTTCGGTATGATTACGAATGGAGGAAGTTTTCTGTTTCTCAAATTAGTCAAAGCCGCTACCCCTCTGTATGCCATGTCTGATTTGTTTGGAATTGGCAATCGCAAAAATGGTTTAGGTGATGTCTTGAGAATCTTAAAAAAACTTATTCATCTATCAACTTCTGACAATATGAGATAAATAAAGTCAGAATTGTAGGGTGCGTTAGAGAAGCGTAACGCACCATTTATATTCCATAAAGAACCCTATAGTCAAAGCCAGTTACCGTGAGGTGGGCAAGAGCAATTAACGATACTATAAGCATTTCCAGATTTATCATTCTTGCCCACCCTACATACTCTTGCTACATACTCTTGCTCCCCTCTCCCTATTCCCCCCATGGAATAAAAAGCGAAGCATCCTTTGGCTTCCCCCTTTTGAAGGGGGACGGGAGGGGGATCGAAAAAGGGGGGTTAGGGGGGATGGAGAGGGGTTGGGGGTGAGGGCTATCTAAGGACAGGAATCAATCCTCTGTGCTACTCAAATACTTAAGCAATTGCTCAACTAACTTCGCTTTTTCTTGACCCGATGGTATCCGTTCGCGGGTTAATAAATAAATCGCATTAAGTAACTGATCCGTGGCTAAATCTCCCTGTTCTCGCTTCTTTAAAAAATGAGCAATCAAACCCTTAGCTTTATCAGCAACTTTTTCACCCAGATGCGCTTTAACAATTCGGGTGAGTTCATCCTGATTGGGTTCCCTCATATTCAGCCGCAGACAGCGACGTAAAAACGGTGGCGGAAAATCTCGCTCTCCATTATTCGTTAAAATCACAAACGGAAAGGCTTGACATCGGACTCGTCCTTTGCTAACAACTGTTGTAAAATCTTTCGCCGTTATCTCCGTCTCATCGCCATAAGCGGTACGAACTTCCACTTGTTCTAATCTGCCAGCAATCCGAACCAACTCCGGAATCTCAAACTCGCCTTCCTCAAAAATATGCAGTAAGTCATTGGGTAAATCAATATCGCTTTTGTCAATTTCATCAATCAGTAATACCCTAGGTTTATCAGAGGGGAGCAAAGCGGTTCCCAGAGAACCCAACCGGATATACTGACCAATCTCCTCTAAGTTATCTTCACCCTTACCTTGGGCATCTTGTAAGCGACCAATGGCATCATACCGGTAAAGTCCATCGTTGAGATTGGTGCGCGTGGTAATTGACCACCTTAAGACTTCTCCTAATTGTAATTCATAGGCGATCGCATAAGCCAGTGATGTTTTTCCCGTTCCCGGTTTTCCAGTAACTAATAGAGGGCGTCGTAAATACAGTGCCGCATTAACGAGTTCAATTTCCTCTGGACGCGCCTGAAACGTAGCCCCCCGTTGCTGCTTTTTGGCGGCGGTAGCACCATTTGCTAGTCCATCAAATTGACGCCAGCTTGGAGGTGGCGGAAGGCGATTTATTTCGCTGTGGGGAGTTCCTGTTCCCTGAAAAATCTGCCAATTTTTTAATTGCTCATTATTCATTGTTTATTGTGATGACTAAAAGCATTATGCCATTAAATTTATCGATTACAATTGTAGGGGCGCACCGACGTGCGCCCGATGACCGACGTGCGCCCTTTCTCCAAACGTGCGCCCTTTTCCTCAACGTGTATCCTACGCCCCGCCAAGGTTTTTAAGCTGAATGATACTGATACCAAGTTGCGTTCTATCATGTCATTCTGAGCGAAGCGTGAAGCGAAGCTATAGCGAGGAACGAGCTTTAGAATCTGGACAGATGCTTCGCGTCATTCCGTTTCACTGCATTCTGCTCAGCATGACAAATTCTACTTTAGACTACAACTTGGTATGAATTAAGGTTGGTGGGCAATGCCCACCCTACGATATATTAAAGATTCCGGTGATCCCAAAATGCAAATTTTTAGTGCCATTGTTTTTAAGGTGTAGAATAGTGAATCGTAGGTGGGACGCGATCGGGATCTTCCCACATCAGGGAAAGATGAGAGCCAATATGCAGTCCGCGCAGGTGGGGATGAGACGCAAAAGCCGCTTCCCGTTTTCCTTTTATCGTAGTTGGAAGTTCAGAAATACAACACGTTAATAATTGATTTAATTCTTGGGAACAATTTAAATGCGCTAAATTACACCGTACCCATATCGCTAAAGGTATCGCTGTCCCTAAAATCACATTAAAAACGCTTTCTTTTCCCATCGGTTGGGGAACCTTGGCTAGAGTACAGCCAAGAATATCCTCTTTTCTTAACTCAACATAGAGTTGATTCCAAGCACAATCCCCTGAAGCAACAAGTTTAGAGGAAGGGTAATGGTTAAGTCGCTTGAGTCGCTGCCATTTTTTCTGCCAATCTTTCTTTTTGAGACAATAATTTGGTGAAAGTCGCTCCTCAGAACGCACGACAACGCTACATTCCACGCCAAGGGGAATTAACAAATCCTCACTGATCTCAATTTCCCACCGATCAACATCATGATTAAGTAACTGACGAGGTAAGAAAAATTCCAGGGTTAAGTCACTCATCGCACATTTTTGGCTACTTTGAATCAGAATTTCTTTGAGTAACTGGGGAATCTGAGTTAAGGAAACGGGTTCGGCTTCAGTATTGGCTAGAGAAATGGGTTCGTAGTCATAGTTGCTTCCACTCAGACTAGATGGGTTAGGAATCGCTAACCAGGCTTTGATAAAATAACAATTCTTTTTTTGCTGGCTGGGCTGAATCCATACCATGAGATAGAATTGTTCTGGTTTGGTTTCCGGTTTAATTTGCGTCAATAATTGGGCAACATCATCAACGTTTTGCTTCAGCCAATCCTGTAACTGTTGACGCAAGGACTGAGGAATTTGATCATCGGCAATTAAATGTGCCACAAACTGATCCATTCGCTTGTACCCACTATCCCCAGAAGGCATATCAGCTAAATCTGCCAACAGTTGTTCGATTGTGGGGGGAATGGCGGGACGAAAATCACTCCAACTGGAAGGGCGAGAGGCTAGGTAAGCTGCCTTGATCCGTTGGGTTGTTGGTGGATCAACGGAGGCTAAAATAGCCATAAGGCGCTGAGTTTGATTCCCTGCCTCTCCCTGTTTTAGCTGGTTGAGTTCCTGCTCAATGTGGTCAATTTGGTTCGCGATCGCATCAAGCTGTAGTTCCAGGTTATTCTGTTCTTGTGGATTACTTTCACGCCGTTTCTTGTTAGCAACCTGTTTGTAATCTGCCTCTAGCTTTTGCAGATCATCCTCAAGGCTTTCGATACGAAGTCGTCTGGCTTTACTCATCTTCATTCGTTAGTGTATCAAGCTTTTGCTCCAATTCCTCCATATGGTTTGCAATTTCATCAAGCTGTAGTTCCAAGTTATTCAGTTCTTGCGGGTTACTTTCGCGTCGTTTCTTTTGAGCGACCTGTTTGTAATCTGCCTCTAGCTTATTGAGATCAGCCTCAAGCTTTTCAATTTTCAGTTTTGTAGCTCTCGACAGTTTTTTGCTAGACTTGTGTGGCGTTGATTGGGGGACAAAATCCCCTGATTGACCGAGCATCGACCAAGCTTGACTCAACACCTTTGTCGGAATCATAAATGCCGCTTTCACCCCCTCCCGTTGTCGTTCCGCCGCTACCGCCATCCCCACAACCCCCGACAAGGTTTCATCCCACACTGGCGCACCACTAAACCCCGGTTCTACCCGATAACCGGGAACATTAACGGCTTCCATCTGTATCCACCCATTGCCTAATTCCCCACGCAGTACCCCCGTCGCCCAAACGCCATCATTATGCCCACTGGGAAAGCCAAACACCCGTACTGGATGTTGCCAAACGTCGTCGGCTGTAACCAACCGCACAGGTTGCACTCCAGGCGGACATTCACCTTCTAACTTTAATCCCGCAATATCTTCTCCAGCTACCGCAGGATTCACGGGTTGCCAAAACTCTACCCTTGCCTTAATTTTCTGTCCCGGTGCAATTAAAGGAAAATCTAGGTCAATCAAACCTGTCGGCACATCAGGGGTATTTGGGGAAATCGTCAGGGCTTGAGCTACCAAATGAGCGCAAGTTAGCACATAATTAGGAGAAACGAGAAACCCCGCTCCAACTACGACTCCATTCGCGTGGGATATACGAATAATCCCAGTTTTAAAGGCATTCAGGTAAGCTGAGTTATCTGCCATCGCGTTTCCTTGACTGAGACTGATTCCACTTCAATGTGATTTCGTAGCTGACTTCGCCACCCACAGAGGTAAAGACAGCGCCTGCATCAGCGGTTAACTTTAGCCCAAACTTGACTTCCACTTCATCAGCAGGTGTGTTGAGATCGTTGAGTTTAGAAATGATCTTAGAGGCGACAGGCTTAATTGTATCCAGTGCCTGATCAAAGGAACGTTGGGCTTTGAGGGCTAATCGCCCCGAGGGTAATGCGACTCGTTCAACCGCCGTCGTTTCGGGTTCATCTACCTCGACTAAGAAGGTGGTGTTGTCGTCTAGGGAAAATTCAACGAGTTGTTTCAATTTTGACCTGGGAAATGGTGTTTTATCTGATTTTATCAGGATTGAACGGAGGAAACAGGTTGTAGGAGATCCAGGCTTGCGCCCGAAAAACTAAGGTGGTGCATTACGCTTCGCTCTCCTCACCCTACTCGAATGGTAAATATGTCAATTTGTCAAGATAACGGTAATAGGAATTGTTCGCGATCGCTCCTGGCATAGTGGTCAATGTTCAGAGCGTCCATTTTCGGCAATTCAGCGTGAAAACCGACACGATCTTCTATAACCTGTTTCTCGAATTTCCAGCCATTTTATTTGAACTCATCGATTCCGCGCCAGAGGAAGCCGCCATCTATGAATTCACCTCCCGTGAAATCAAACAACTTTCCTTCCGGTTAGACGGCTTGTTCTTACCTACGACGGAAGACGCAGAAAAACCGTTCTATCTGCTAGAAGTTCAGTTTCAACCCGATGAAGCGTTATACTATCGATTATTTGGTGAACTCTTTCTCTACTTGAGGCAATACCAACCGCGTCATCCTTGGCAGGTTGTCGTGATCTATCCCACTCGTAGGATTGAAAGAGAACAAGCGTTTCAGTTTGGTGAAATCCTTGCCCTCAATCGAGTCAAACGCATTTATATTGATGAATTAGGAGAAACCTCATCGGGTTCACTTGGGATTGAGATGGTTAAGCTGGTGATTGAGGATGAGGAAACCGCACCCGAACGGGCAAGACGTTTAATTGCACAAGCTCAAGCCCAAATCGATGATCAAGCAACTCAGCGCAACCTGATCAACTTAATTGAGACAATCATTGTTTACAAGTTACCACACAAAAGCCGCGAGGAGATTGAAGCAATGTTCAGCTTAAGTGAACTCAAGCAGACTAAAGTTTATCAAGAAGCCTTAGAAGAAGGTGAGCAGATAGGTGAGTACCGGGGTGAACTGAAAGCCAAGTTAGCCGCGATACCGCGCATGATAGAATTTGGCTTAAGTTTGTTGCAAATCGCCCAGTTGCAAGATTTACCGCTAGAGGTTGTGCAACAGACAGAAGGGTTATTTCAACAACAAAAGGTTGCGGCTTTTATCGAACTCTTAACTAATCAGCCTGATCTGTTTTCAGCCCAAGATTTGGCACAGTTAAAGCAGTGGGTTGCACCTGTACCGGATCAGATTGAAGATTTATCCGAGGCGATCGCACAATGGTGTAATCAGGAATCATATACCATCCAGCGTCAGGCTTGGCGTCAAGTCCTCTCTGATTTATGGCAAGCTACCGTTGAAACCATATTGAAAACTTACCCCGATACCCTGAACATCCCTTCCTCTCTTCTCACCAAACAAATGTTGCAACAGGGAATTGAAGGGAGATAATTTTCAACTCAACCCTCAAAAACCGCTATACTAGACCGTTAAACGGAGTCGTTATGAGTTTATTTATATGTCCAGCTCTACCGTAGAAAATCTGGTGATTATCGGTTCGGGTCCTGCCGGTTACACGGCTGCCATTTATGCCGCCCGTGCTAACCTTAAACCCGTAATGTTTGAAGGCTTCCAAGCCGGGGGACTTCCTGGCGGTCAGTTAATGACGACAACTGACGTAGAGAACTTTCCCGGTTTCCCCGAAGGGATCACAGGTCCGCAACTGATGGATCGGATGAAAGCCCAAGCCGAACGCTGGGGGACAGAGTGCTACACCGAGGATGTCACGTCTGTGGATTTGAGTCGGCGTCCTTTTATTATCCGTTCTGATGAACGAGAAGTCCAAGCCCACAGTATTGTAATTGCTACCGGCGCTACCGCCAAACGTTTAGGACTCCCCAGTGAAAACCAATTCTGGAGTCATGGGATCTCCGCCTGTGCGATTTGCGATGGTGCGACTCCCATTTTTCATGGTCAATCCCTAGCTGTGGTGGGTGGGGGTGACTCAGCCGCTGAAGAAGCGGTGTACTTAACCAAATATGGGGATCATGTGCATCTCTTGGTGCGTCGTGACCAACTGCGGGCATCGAAAACCATGCAAGATAGAGTGCTAAATAACCCCAATATCACCGTTCACTGGAATACGCAGGCGGTGGATGTGTTTGGCGAAAATGGTCGGATGAGTGGAGTTAAACTCCATAACAACCAAACAGGCGAGGAGAGCGACTTACAGGTTAAGGGATTATTTTACGCGATCGGTCATACTCCCAACACCTCCCTGTTCCAAGGACAACTCGACCTGGATGAGGTGGGCTACGTTATCACCAAACCGGGTTCGGTTGAAACCACTGTAGAAGGGGTGTATGCAGCAGGTGATGTGCAAGATCATGAATTTCGCCAAGCGGTTACGGCGGCGGGAACGGGCTGTATGGCTGCCATGTTAGCTGAACGTTGGTTGTCTGCTAATAGCTTAATTCAGGAGTATCACCAGAAACCCGAATCTGAACAACCAACCCAGACGGCAGACGAGAAACCGACAGCAGACACAGAAGCAACCTTTGATATTAACAAGACACGGCATGTTGGCGGTTATGCCCTACGCAAACTCTTCCACGAGAGCGATCGCCTGATTATGGTCAAGTATGTGTCACCCAACTGTGGTCCTTGCCATACCCTGAAGCCAATTTTAAATAAAGTGGTGGATGAATATGAGGGCAACATTCATTTTGTCGAGGTCGATATTGAAGCAGAACCCGAAATCGCGGAAAATGCCATGGTTACTGGCACACCGACGGTACAATTTTTCAAAGACAAAGAAATCGTGGATCAACTTAAGGGTTTAAAACAAAAAAGCGAATACCGTCAGATGATTGAGAAGTACCTACCTGCCGAAGTTTCAGCAGCTAGATAAGGTGCAGGACTTACGCACCAACACCAAATAGAGTAGGGACACGATCCTATCCATCTGGTCAACTTAAAAACCTACGGTGAGGCAGGTAATCAACAGCCGCGTTATCGTGTGAGTAAATGAACTACCCCTGAGTTTGACGAACTCATAAGTTGGTACTCAGGGTTTGATAGAGTTAATTAGCAATGAGTGCTATGACTGAATCCGTCCTTCCTCAACATACGATTGAGTCCCCCGATCGCAACCAAGCCAGGGCTCGTACCCGCCGCCTTGTTTGGAAAATCGCGATCGCTACATTGCTGTTGATGGCAGTAGGGAGTGCGACGCGGGTGATGAATGCTGGACTCGCTTGTCCGGATTGGCCCCTGTGCTATGGACAGTGGGTGCCAAGTCAGCAGATGAATTTTCAAGTCTTTTTGGAATGGTTCCATCGCCTCGATGCGGCATTAATTGGCGTCAGTACGATCGCCCTAATGGGTTTGTCGTGGTGGGATCGCCGTTTTTTACCCAAGTGGCTGCCTTGGGCGGCAACCTTTGCCTTGGGTTTAATTGTGTTTCAAGGCGTCTTGGGTGGCTTAACGGTGACCGAACTGTTACGGTTTGATATTGTGACGGCTCACTTGGGTACAGCCTTGTTGTTTTTCTCTACCTTACTGATTATTGGTACTGCCCTGATGCCTTACAAGGGTACAGGAGCGGTTGGACGCTTATCCTGGCTGGGTTTGACGGCAGCTATTCTGGTTTACTTACAAAGCTTGTTGGGAGGTTTGGTGGCGTCCCGTTGGGCATTACATCAATGCTTTGGCGCATCTCAACTTTGCACCGTGATGAATAGTCATATTGCGGGTGTAGTCCCAGCTACGTTTGTCACTTTAACCCTGGTTATTTTGGCATGGCGCACACCTGCCCTCCATCCCCTGTTGCGACAGTTGGCAAATCTGGCAGGTGGATTAGTAATTTTACAGATTATTCTGGGAGTGGCGACGTTCTGGTTACACCTACAGGTGGAACCCCTAACCGTGTCTCATCAAGCTGTAGGTGCTGCATTACTGGGAGATTTGATTGTCTTTACTGTTTTGGCATTACGCGATCGCACCACTGGGCTAGCGGTAGAAAAAGTAGGTGGGGACAATTAAAGTTAACGGCAAGGATTGTCATTTGTCATTTGTCATTCGTCATTTGTCATTTGTCATTTGTCATTTGTCATTTGTCATTTGTCATTTGTCATTTGTCATTTGTCATTTGCTCCCCCAGCTTCCCCAGCTTCCCCAGCTCCCCCAGCTTCCCCAGCTTCCCCAGCTCCCCCAGCTCCCCCAGCTCCCCCAGCTCCCCCAGCTCCCCCAGCTTCCCCAGCTTCCCCAGCTCCCCCAGCTCCCTCAGCTCCCCCAGCTCCCCCAGCTCCCCCAGCTCCCCCAGCTCCCTCAGCTCCCCCAGCTCCCCCAGCTCCCCCAGCTTCCCCTACTCACCCGCCCCTACAGGATTAAAGCGGCGATTGTGTCAAAGTGTTAATGATTGTATATAGTGTTTCAATAAATAAGGAATTGGTGAATTTAATGATTGGGACAACTATATCCCGTCAACATGAAAACTTCCGGCAAGTGATTCAGAGCTACTACCAACTCACAAAACCGCGTATCATACCCCTGCTGTTGATTACGACAGCCGCAGGGATGTGGATGGCATCTGAGGGGCAAGTTGATCCCTTGTTACTACTCATTACCCTAGTTGGAGGAACCTTAGCCGCTGCTTCGGCTCAAGTCCTCAACTGCATTTATGATCGCGATATCGATTATGAGATGCTACGCACCCGTAGCCGTCCAATTCCCTCAGGGCGGATACAGACTCGTGATGCCTTGTTATTCGCGATCGCTCTCGGATCGGCATCGTTTACCCTATTAGCCGTCTTTGCCAATCTTCTAGCTGCATTATTGGCAATGTCGGGCATTATCTTCTACATGGGGATTTACACCCATTTACTCAAACGCCATACACCCCAAAACATCGTGATTGGCGGTGCAGCAGGGGCAATTCCAGCGCTGGTGGGTTGGGCGGCGGTGACGGGAGAGTTGAGTTTACCCGCCTGGTTACTGTTTGCTGTCGTCTTTTTGTGGACTCCTCCCCATTTCTGGGCGTTAGCTTTGATGATTCGCGAGGATTACGCCAAAGTCGGGATTCCCATGTTGCCTGTTGTAGCAGGTGAAGAGTCTACAACCCGTCAAATCTGGGTTTACACGTTGTTAGTGGTTCCAGCGTCGCTGTTATTCATTTATCCGTTAGGAGTATCGGGTGTGGTGTATGGCGCGATCGCGCTGGTGTTGGGTAGTATTTTCCTGCAAAAAGCATGGCAGTTATTACAAAGTCCCACCAATAACCAACTGGCGCGAGGGCTGTTTAAGTACTCGATTCTGTACATGATGCTTTTGTGTACTGGCATCGTGGTGGATAGTTTACCGATTACCCAGCAACTCTCAACCGCTTTAGCTGACAATTTGCAAACCTTGGTGAGTGCGATCCCGTTTTTACCGTTTCCGGTTTAATGGGAATAACTAAGGGAGCTGCGTAAAAATAAAGTACCAGTGAGGAAAGCTGTATTCATCAACTCAGCCAAGCTTGATTGGTATATTATTAAGCCGCAACTCCCTAACTGTAGTAGAGACGTTCCGGCGGAACGTCTCTACTAAATGATTCGTGCTAATCGATGTCTGAGGTTATGCAATGCTAGAATTTTACCAAGCTCCTGATGCAAGAGGCTAGGCAGCATGACGAAGATCGAAGTTGAACTCGACCAACAAACTCTTGAAAGTGCCAAGCTTTTGGCAGAGTCTCAGCAAAGTACATTACCGGAACTGATTGCAGACGTTATCAAACTACTGGTTCGGCAAAAAAGAACAAAAGATCCTTGGTTAGGATTAGTTGCTGATGAACCGGAACTTGTTGGTGAGATACTTGAAGAAGCCCTAAAAAATCGGAGAGTACAGTTATTCAACGAAAAAATTGGAAAAGGCACTGCTTGACACAGACATTGTGTCTGAAATTTTTAGGAGAATTAATCAAAGGGTTATAGCTAAAGCTACTGCTTATCGTGCTGTTTTCGGTTGCTACACAATTTCGGTTATTACCGTTATGGAGGTTGTCCAAGGTTGGCATAAACGTCAACGAGAAGATCGTATTCACGAGTTTTTAGCTACACTTACCTCTGAAGAGGTTTTGACACTAGAACTGCCAGATGCCGCATTAGCAGGACGTATCTATGCGGATTTAGAACGAATAGGACAACCCATTGGTTATCCTGACTCAATGATTGCTGCGATCGCTCTACAACATAATCTTACTTTGGTAACTGGCAATTTATCTCACTATCAGCGAGTTCAATCCTTAGGTTATCCTCTGAGGTTGGATAATTGGCGAATTTAAATCGAAACGTTTAGTCTATAATTTTTCTTTATTTTCCGACTTGACAACGATAAAGTTTATATTTATATTCCCCTGCCCATGACCCATAAGACCGATCGCGAAAACAATGCTGTGCCTCTAAATCAACCGTAGTCCGAAAATCCACTAACCATAAATCGAAGGGGCGTGGCAGTTCAGTTAATGTGTTTTGTAAGCGTGCGATCGCGTCTGTATAGGTTGTCGTTTGGGGATCGCGATCCGCTAGAAAAAATTGGGCAGATGTAGTTCTATCCGTTTCAGAATTATTCCTATCCGATAATCGTTTAAATTCCCACGCTAACCCCATCAGTCGCCCAGTTTGCCCATGATGCTTGTGAGTAGTGGCGATGAATACGGGAGATTGAGAAGCTTCTTGGATTACAGGTGCAAGCAAATCGGGACGGTGATTTTGTAAGTACCCTAAATTCCCAATTGCGGTGAATCCTCCCATTAATCCCATCAGCCAAATCATTGCCACAATGGCTTTACCATGGTTTAGCCTAGAAGCTAAATCAAATGTCACCTGCTGCCAAACTCCAGCCAGCATCCCTGCGAATAACAGGATTACAGCCGGAAAGTAAACGAACTGAAACCGTGCCCCTAGAGTTAAGTCCAACCCTAAACCATAGGTGATGCCAAAGACTAACGCGATCGCACTCCCTAAATATACCCCCAAAATCTGCAAGGCTAAACGGCGATCAGGAAAGTGCTGTTGGAGTTTCCAGCCATTACCGAGTCTCGGTATCAGGCTAACCACAAATAACACCGTTACGATACCGGAGATTATCACGATCCAAATCGGCAGAATAGTTGTGGCGGTGGGAAGCAAGACGATCATACTCAGCCCCCAAATAAACAGCCGCCCGATGGGTGCTAACCATTCACGAGTGAGATCCCCGTCGGCTATCCAGGCTGTGGGTTCGCTACCGTAGATACTGAATAAAGCAGGTAGCCAGACTAAACCCCCGACAAGCGTCCCTAAAGCAACCGCATAGATACGCCGCCAATGCGATCGCACCCAACTCTGAGGATCTTTCCTTCCCTGTTGCCAAGCCTGCGTCAACAGCACCACCCCTTCCGCACAGAGGGTTAAGCTGAAAAAATAATGGGTGGCGATTCCCAAACTATTGACACCCACCCACACTAATCCCATTCCTACTGATAACGGTTCCTCACGGTGGATATTCTGAATTGCCACAACTAAACAGGATAAAGACGCAATCACCCATAAAATCGCCAGAGTGTAATGACGTGCATCTTGGGCGAGGAAAATCCCGTAAGGTGAAACCGCCATCATCGCGGCGGCGATTTGACCAACTAACCGAGAACCAAACGCCAAATACCCCAAACCAAATAGGCTAGGAATAGCCGCAATTCCCAATAATGCCGAGAGCGATCGCGCCCCCCATAAGGATAACAATCCGTTATTGGTAGGAAAGACCTTTATCCACAAATGGGTTAAGACAAAATAAATCGGTGGATGTGTACTTTCTTGCCTTAAATGGTTGACAACTGAACTAATATCTGAATCAGCCACAGGATGCAAGGGATAGAGCAAGACATCTGAACTAATCCACTGATTCAGTGGCACGGTTTGAAAGCTGTTGCCCAAACTAAAGACCATCGTGGCACATTCATCAGTCCATGGGGGTAGAGACACCAAACGACTCAAGCGCAGAATTGCACCAAGGGCTATCCATAACACGAGTAGCCCAAAGTGCAACCAATGTCGTTGTTTAGGGTTCATGGTTCATGGCAATTGATACACCAAGGCTTGAAGCCAAGCAAAAAGCGATACCTGACAAGACTGTCTAGATATCGCTCTTTAACTTAATCAGCGAGAAGCCTCACGTCTCGCCCCAAAGGGAAGCGTGGCATGAATCGCCAGTAATGCCAATAAATAAAAGTGGCATTGCATCCCCCAGGATGTGGATCGCATTTCTCTGATGCTAGGCTGTAGACTCGCGGGAGTCTCAGGGGGTTACTCTGCCTCTTCTGCCTCTTCACCCTCGACGGCTTCTTCACCCTCAACAGGTTCCTCGACGGCTTCTTCACCCTCTGCTGGAGCTTCATCTAAACCTGCTTCATTTTGGCAAGCGCCCAAACTCACTCCTAAAGCCAATACCAGCAGCAAACTCAGTAATTTCTTAGTCATACACTCCCCTTGGTGTTAAGGACTGCGTCAAATCAGACGTTATGTTAGCTTACTATAACTTTATAGTTTTAACACGACTACTGCTTTTTTCCTTAATCCAGCGACAATGATCCCACTCTAACTGATCGATAAGAGTAGTACTTCGCTACGCTGCGCTTACGCGCCGTTTGGCTAACGTAAGAGTGAAGGAAGATCTATCAGATAGACTGGAATGACATTCACCCGCTTGTCTGACCCAGTTGTCTGAAGGTTGGTTATGATTCAGTAAATTCTGAAGAACTCCGTAGAATAACTAAATTAGCTGCATAATTGTTAATATAGGGTTTTTTTGATGGTTTAGCCTATAAAATCAGGACAAGCCGTCAAGGTGGGTGCGGAGGATTGTTTAAGGAATGCATTGTGTTTTCTAATCTTTATCACGCTTTTCAATCGATCCAAGCTTGGATCAAGTATCCCCCAAGGCAAGCAGCACTAACCCAAAAAATCGTTGATCGCATCCGTAATTCCCTAGAATTATCGGTTGTTGTGCAAACAGCCGTAGACGAAATTGCGGCGTTGCTTCGACTTGATTGTTGTAGTTTTTTCTGGTATTGGGAAGAAAGGGGGCAAGTTGAGATTGTCTGCGAACGCCGTCAACATGAGCATCAGCCCTCATATTTGGGAGAGTATCCCCTAGAATGTTTTGGTACGATGGCAAGAGCGATCGCGGAAGGGAAACAGATCGTTAATCGTGGCACAGCGCACTTGACACCCACAGGACTACGGTGGAGAATTCAACAGCTTTTACAGAAATCCTCTGCCAATCCCCCATCACTCATTCCCAATCCCTCCCTCTGGGACTATAAAGCAAGCTTATTGATTCCCGTCACAGGTAAAGAAAACGGAATTGGGTTTATTGCTTGTCTTTGTGAGCAACCTCGGTTTTGGGCAACTCCAGAAATTCAATTTTTAGAGTCGATCGCCGAATCCTTAGAAATTGCTATTCGTCAAGCCCAACTCTATGAACAAACCCAGAACAACGCCATTCGGGAACAGCTCGTTAATCATATTACCAGCCAAACTCGCCAGAGTTTTGATCCCCAGACCATATTAACGGAAGCGATTAGCCATCTGTGTTCAGCGTTGGCAGTCGATCGATGTTTGGTGCATTTAGTCGAGGATTACCAAACGTCAGATCTGCCAGCCGTCAACGCAGAAACCGCCGCTACCTGTCATGGTGAGTCATTAAACCGGGATCATCTCTATGAGGTGTATCGCCAACCCTTTACCCCTTGTAAAGACACATTTAATCCCCAAGGACCAATTACCCAGTGGATTATTCAGCACCGACAGGCGGTAGTGATTCCCGACGTTATTCAAGATGAACGGATTGATGCCAACAACGAAGAATACCAATCTGCCCAAATCAAATCCTCGCTAGTGGTTCCAGTGCAAGCCCATGGTAAACTCTATGCCATTTTGTACCTCAATCAATGCGCTTACATTCGCTATTGGTCAAAACATGATCAAGAATTAGCCCAAGCAGTGGCTGATCAACTCGCGATTTCCCTGCAACAGGCATATTTATATACCCGCACCCAGCAACAAGCGGCACATAATGCCATGCAAGCCCAAAAACTAGCAGAAATGATTGAAGAACTGCGGCTGACCCAAGTCCAACTGATTCAAAGTGAAAAAATGTCCAGTTTAGGTAGAATGGTGGCTGGGTTGGCTCATGAAATCAATAATCCCATTAGTTTCATCTATGGCAATATTCCTTACTTAGAAAATTATGTCAATGATTTGCTGCGTTTAGTGCAAGCCTACCAACGTGAATATGCGAACCCCTCACCGACACTAGAAAACATCTTAGAGGAAGTGGAAATTGACTTTTTAAGCAAGGACTTACCAAAAATTTTGCAATCCATGCAATCAGGTACCCAGCGAATTCAGGAAATCGTACAGTTATTGCAGAGATTTTCGCGGCACAACGAAGCCTCCGTGAAACTGATTGATATCAACGCGGCATTGGAAAATACGTTATTAATCCTACACAACCAATGCATCAATACGATTACCATAGAACGGCATTACGATAACCTCCCTCATGTCGAATGTTACCCTAAGCCAATCAATCAGGTATTTCTCAATATTCTGACGAATGCCATTGAAGCACTCAATCGTTCGCCCAATTCTGATAAAATGATTACCCTGCGAACGCAGTGGCAACCGAGCATTCATTCTGCGGATGAGGATCGGGTACAAATTAGTATCGCTGACAATGGTGCAGGGATTAATCCAGACGTTCTCTCAAGTATCTTTGAGCCATTTTTCACAACCAAAGCCGTTGGAGAAGGTCGAGGTTTAGGTTTAACCGTGAGCTATCAAACCATTGTTAATCAACACCAGGGGCAACTAGACGTGCGATCGCAACCGGGTCAAGGGACTGAGTTTATTTTGCAAATCCCAGTGCGCCATCATCATGCCCTAAAATCGAGTCCCTCGTCCTCTCAATCCCCCACTCCTGCTTCTGACTTGTCACGGGAAGTCGCTAAACCAAGTTGACAGGGGAGATGGGGAGATGGAGAGGTGGGGAAGATGGGGAAGATGGGGAAGAATTTTCTCAGTCAATGGTTAACAGCCAACACTCTTGCACTCAAAACTCGGTAGGGGCGAGTTTAGTCGCATCCTTTGTCAGGTAAGAAATGATAATAGTCAAACTTGCTCCTACACAAAACTAAAAACACAAATATCTGCCAAACGCTTATGAATGCTGTCTCTCGTTCTGTTCCAATTCAACGTCATCCTTCTCGCCAAGTTCCGATTTCCTCGAGAAGGCGGTCATCTCGATCAAGCCCTGTGTCCCCCGTGGCGTCTAGAACCAGTCGCCAAAAGGTAGAAAGGCTGAACACCTCACGAGAACGGACTCCTGGCTGGTTGCGATCGCTGATAATCCTGCAACGCGGTTCGGATGTGATCACGCTGATCCTGGGTATTGTGACACTAACCATTTATTCCTGGACTGTATATACCCAGCAGCAGTGGACGCAAGAATACCGAAAATTGGGAACGCTCCAGCGGAATGAGCGTGATCTGACAACAACGAATGAAATCATCAAAGATCAACTCGCTCAACAAGCGGAACGCCCTGCCACAGGTTTGGTAACACCTACGACTGCCAATACCCTTTTGCTCTCTCCGGCACCTCAGCGCCCATTCCAGGAATCTCCGAATCAGACGCCTGATCAAGAAAGCCTGGCAAAGACTCCTTTGGGATATTGAGGTAACACACAGAAGTGTAGAGGGAGCTGGGGGAGCTGGGGGAGCTGGGGGAGCTGGGGGAGCTGGGGGAGCTGGGGGAGCTGGGGGAGCTGGGGGAGCAGAGGAAGAAAAGATTTAATTAGAGCTTATCCCAACCCTATTGGGAGTAGAAGAGTACAGGGGCAGAGGAGACTATTGCGCCCAGCGAATCGGTGACACTCATTGTTTGGGTAAAGTCGTAGAGGTTACTTGGGCAGGATGAATGATCGAATGCAAAACTCAAAACTCAAAACTCAACACTCAACACTTTTTCAGCGCCCTGGGTTTAGATTGCTGCTAATTTGGGTAATCATGATGGCAGGGAGTTTTGGGCTTTTATTCAATTTATATCGGCTGCAAGTCGTCATCTCACCTAGCTTGGAAGAAAAAGCAAGGCAACAGCAGATGATTTATATGCGCCCGTTTATTCCGCGTCGTCCAATAGTTGACCGTAATGGTAATGTTTTGGCGGTGGATCGGCGCGTCTATACCCTTTACGTTCATCCCAAACTGTTTAAGCTATCCAAAGCCAATATAGCGACTCAGCTAGCGCCAATTCTGGACAAGTCGTCTACTGACTTGGAAACGCTATTTAATAAAAGAAATACAGGGATTCAAGTTAGCGGATCATTAACAGAAGATACAGCGAACAAAGTTGCTCAATTAAGTTTGGATGGGATCGAACTGATTCCCAAATATTCTCGCCTTTATCCTCAGCAAGATTTAGCCGCCGATGTGGTTGGATACGTCAATGTTGATCATCAGGGTCAGGCAGGAATTGAGTATTCTCAGGAAAAATTATTAGAACGAGAAATTCGCACGCTGCGAATGAGTCGGGCAGGTAATGGAACATTGATGCCGGATCATATTCCAGAAGGGTTTCTTCACTCAGATGATCTGCGGTTGCAACTGACTTTAGATAGTCGCTTACAACGTGCGGCACGTTCTGCCCTTAAGCAAAAAATTAAGGAATTTAATGCCAAACGAGGTACTGTCATTGTTATGGATGCCTTGGATGGTTCTTTGTTGGTGTTAGTCTCAGAACCAACCTATAACCCGAATCAATATTCGACCTCTGACATTAGTTTATTTAAAAATTGGGCATTGGCAGATTTGTATGAACCAGGTTCCACATTTAAGCCTTTGAATGTAGCGATCGCGCTGGAATCTGGGGTCGTTCGTCCTGATAGTTTATTTAATGATACGGGTTCGATTCAGATCGGTCGGTGGCCCATTGCCAACTATGACAAAAAAGCCCATGGCATGATCAATCCGGCACAAATCCTGCAACATTCCAGTAATGTGGGCATGGTGCGGATGATGCAGCAAATGCAGCCTGAGGTTTACTATGGTTGGCTAGAACGATTGGGATTGGGTCAGAGATTAGAAACAGATTTACCCTTTGAAACCGCCGGACAGCTCAAAAATCAGCGAAAGTTTACCAGTTCCCCCATCGAACCAGCCACAACAGCGTTTGGTCAAGGCTTTTCATTAACGCCGCTTCAGCTTGCTCAACTCCATGCTACGTTAGCCAATGGGGGTAAGTTAGTTATGCCTTATATGGTACAAGGACTTTTTGATAGTCAAGGTCAGCTATATTGGCAACCACGCCTGAGTGCGCCCCGCCCCATCTTCTCACCAGAAACCAGTCAGAACGTTCTGGAAATGATGGAAACTGTGGTTAGCCAAGGAACAGGAAAAACGGCTCAAATTTCAGGGTATCGAGTGGCGGGGAAGACGGGAACGGCTCAGAAAGCTAGTCCCACGGGGGGGTATTTTACCAATGCCAAAATTACCAGCTTTGTGGGAATTCTCAGTGTGGATTCTCCACGTTATGTGGTGATGGCGGTGGTGGATGAACCGAAGGGAAATGCCTTTGGCTCTACAGTAGCAGCACCGATTGTTAAGTCAGTCATGGAAGCTTTAATCGCGATCGAGCAGATTCCGCCAAGTCAGCCAAAAGTAGTGACAGAATGACTGTCAATGGATGGGAAAAGAAATCGCCGGAAACTGAAGCTGTGCAGCAGATCAGTGTTATAGCAATCGCCATAGCGGTTAGGACGCATCATTTGGTAGAGACGTTGCATGCAACGTCTCTACAACAGTTCGTTTGTCCTAATCGATGTGTCTACTGCTATACCTTGACGTAGGGCGTTGAGATAAGGTGCGATCGCGTTTCCGTTTAGGTTGGCGGTTAAGTCTCGGATTAGGATAGCGGCGAGGCTTTCGAGTTCGGATGGGGTTAACTAACAGTCCGTAAATATCTAGACAATTAGTGACATAACTAGACATTTTCTCTGATATAGTCAGGCAATGTCTAGTTTAACCCCCCAAGAAGCAGCCACTCGACTAGGTGCCACGGTCTTGCACTTTGCGCCGATGGGAACTCAATGGTAAAATACAATCTTATAGTATTAGTATCGCTGGTGGTCATCGTCTTATCGATATTGTTGACTTAATTGGTAAGAAATCGGGTAACGAATAGCTATGACGACGATAACTTATTGCAAAGGCTTGC
>NZ_JAVJQN010000070.1:0-60982 GCF_040218245.1 Coleofasciculus sp. E1-EBD-02
CTGTCTATTGGCTCGAATTGAGGGAGGTAGTTTGGCTTGCTTGCGATTCTCAAACCGCTTTTGACGATGACACCGCTCAGAGTAGGGTAACTTTCGGTTAATCCGTCTCCCTCTCCTTGACCTACGCATAACCCGCCGTAACTCCATCCGTTCTTTGACCGTTTTGAACGGCAAGACTAGATGCCCCATCCAGAGAGTAAAACGGCTTGATTGAACCCCAATACCTGAATAGCCTTTGCCAGGATCTATACCTATGGCTATCGGCTGAGTATCCTCCTCTGTTTCAACACCTCGGCTTCGCTCGGTGTTGACCCTGAATTTCGACAGGCTCAATTGCCGCGAAGCCGAAGGGTCAAAGGTTAGCTGAATAGCAAAGCAGTCTAAGTCGTTGTGTACGATTTTGGCTTTACTTTCTTTTAACCAACGTCTAGCACGGCTAGGCTTGGTTGGTATTAAGGGCTTGCCTGACTTTGATAAAACTGGTACTCGTAACATGGAGATAATCCTCACGAGTGAGTGTATAGTCCCTTCCCGCATCTAAACCAAGATGTCCTAACTGAATAGCGACTCGACAAAAAGTCTTAAAGATAACTTGGACTAGGGAAGTATCCAAGAGTTTGTACTAGGTTTAGACTCTGTGCGGTATTCAACGGTTTAAATTGCCGTTTGTCCGGCAATCCCTACGCTCTACGTCAGTAGCGTAGGGTTGTTGAACTAAAGATAGAATTTGGCGTAATCTTGACTTAATTTATTTTCAGAATCTGGGCAGAATACTTATCCTTAGACGTAAGACATTGATGTCACCCCCCATAAGATAGAAACTCTATTTTGGGAATCAAAGGGTCTTGTACAATCCCGACCCCATGAAATCCCCAGCGTTGGAGTAATCCTTTTAACTGGGTTCCGGAAACCGACTCAACGGCAAAGCGATCGCTCAGATCAGCCGCATGGCTATTCAGATAGCTGAGAGCTTCAAACCGTTCGCGAAACATCAATAAGTAACCTGCCCCCATCTCACGATCCCTAGCATTAGGCTGGGCGACGAGATAGCGACCATCAACTCTGGAAAGAATTAAGTAATAGATTTGGCTAAACATTGGTCATTGGTCATTGGTCATTGGTCATTGGTCATTGGTCATTGGTCATTGGTCATTGGTCATTGGTCATTGGTCATTGGTCATTGGTCATTGGTCATTGGTCATTGGTCATTGGTCATTCCTTCTGTAGAGGCGGGTTTCACGACTATCCTTTTTTTCTCCACCCAGATGGGGCTAAACCCGCCCCTAAACCTACCCCTAATTGATAGGTTTGACTTCCGATTCAATTATTTGAGATTTTCGAGGCGAATGCGCGGGTCAACAAATTTGAGTAGCAAATCAGCCAGTAAGTTACCGACAATCAGCATCACCGCCGCCATCATCAAGGCTGCCATCACCAGATAGGTATCTTTAGCCGTGACCGCTTGTAATGTCAATCGCCCTAAACCGGGCCAATTAAAGAAAAATTCAGCAATAAATGCACCACTTAACAAGCTAGCAAATTCAAAACCCAGGATAGTGATTAGGGGATTAATGGCATTCCGTAAGGCATGGACATAGATGACTCGATTTTCCGGAAGTCCCTTGGCACGGGCTGTTTGGATATAATCTTGCCGCAAAACATCCAACATTGCCCCGCGTGTAATCCGTTGAAGTCCAGCAAAACTGGTGATCGAGAGGGCAAGGGTGGGTAAAATCATGTGCCATCCAATATCCAGGACTTTACCAATGGGAGACAAATCGGCATGATTAATACTGGTCATGCCACCCACCGGAAACAGCGGTGAGGTGTATTGGGCGATAATCAGCAGCACCAAAGCAGTAATAAAGCTAGGAAAGCCTTGACCGGTATAGCTAATCACCTGTAAAGCGCGATCGCTAAAGCGGCTTTGCTTGACAGCGGCAATAATTCCTAGCGGAATCGCGATCGCCCAAGTGATGATAATCGAAGAAATAGCAAGCAATAATGTGGCAGGGATACGTTCCCAGAGTAGGGATGATACGGAACGATTAGGATAAAGAACACTTTCACCAAAGTCTCCTTTAGTAAATACTCTCCATAGCCAAAGCCCATACTGTACATGGGCAGGTTTATCCCAGCCAAATTGTACTCTGAGTTGCTCAATGCTTTCCGGCGTTCTTTTCGGATCTAACCGATAAGTGTCCAAAATATTTCCCGGAGTCAATTGCATAATGGCAAAACTGAGCGCTGATGCCAGCAATAAGGTCAATAAAGCTTGCAGGAGACGTTTGACGATGTAGAGAAACGTCTCACTGGTGACAATCCGTAGAAACCCCGTCCATGCCTCATCTAAGCCCTGACGAGTTGAAGAATCCTGTGTTGAAGAAGTCATGGGTGTTTTGTTTGAATTGAAGAACGGAACCAATCACCAATCACTACTGCCTAATACTCAACCAAGTTAACAATCGGTACATCAGGCAGCTTTTGACGCCCCTGTAAATCCCTTAGTTCGATGATAAAACTAAAGCCCACCAGTTCACAGCCAATCGTTTGCACCAGCTTGGCAGTCGCGGCAGCAGTGCCTCCAGTAGCGATTAAATCATCGGCAATCAGAATACGGCAACCGGAATCAAAGGCATCTTGATGAACTTCTAAGCGATCCATACCATATTCGAGTTCATACTCAATGGTATGGACAGCGGCGGGAAGTTTACCGGGTTTACGCACAGGGATAAACCCAGCGCCGAGTTGATAAGCGAGAGGAGGACCAAAAATAAAGCCACGGGATTCGATACCAACCACATAATCTGGTGTGAGTCCTGCCTGTTTACAGGTTTGAGCCAAGAGGTCAATCGTGTAGCGTAGTCCCTCTGGGTGGCGCAGCAGGGGGGTGATATCCCGAAATACGATTCCAGGTTTGGGAAAATCCGGGATATCCCGAATCAGCGACTTTAAATCCATAGGTAGATAAGCTTCTTGAGCAAAGGGTTTAACAATTGAATCAAGGCAGGAGACCGATTGTGAATTATTGTGCCATGATCGCATCGGAAAGGGTGGGTCAGTGAGTTGCCATTGGCTACCAGCCAAATCGTACACTAGAAGTTCAGAGGTTGAACGATGAGGAGATAAGCTATTCCGGACACTGTCTAGCCAATACCCATAATTCTGGGCGGCGATCCAATCCAGCCACCATTCAATGATGACAATTGCTCAATTTTGGTCAACGGCACAAATGCTGAGATAAAAAAGTCAGGTATTCCACATAATCTCTAATTTAATTGGAAATTATTTCTGTATAGAAGACAAGTTCAACTACAATCGCTACTTAGATTCAGTCAGGAACCCCACAGCTACAAGCTGGGGGCTTGGAATTTAGCCCATACCTGACCAGAAGACCAGAGTAATCTGGTAGCCGTTATGGGGAAGCGTTAAAGTTCCGACCTACGGGTGCGTGCCAGCCTGTAGCTCTCGAAATCCAGCATTAAACAGGTGTACAAGGGTTAAGCCAGTGTGTTGGATAAAGTACCGCCCAATAACCACTTCGAGGCAAACTTTACCCTGGAAACAGGAGATAATCAACTCATGTTTGTTCTAGTTGTAGACAAAAACAGAAAACCTCTCAACCCATGTCATCCGGCACGGGCAAGGAAGTTTCTCAAAGAAGGAAAAGCCGTCGTACTGCGACGCTATCCATTTACCATCATGCTCAAAAATGTGGAGGAGGATTGTGATAATCAACAAGAGTATCGACTCAAGTTAGATCCTGGTAGCAGGACAACGGGTATTTCTATCCTCAAGGACAACACAATAATTTGGGCAGCCGAATTAAATCATCGCGGCTACTCAATTAAACAGTCCCTAGAGTCTCGCCGCGCCCTACGGCGAGGGAGACGGAATCGACATACCCGTTATCGTAAGCCCCGATTCAACAATCGTAATCGCGCCTATGGTTGGCTGGCTCCTAGTCTCCAGCATCGAGTAGACACCACAGGTCATGGTACTCGGAAGGTGTGTCGCACTGACAAGTACGGCTTTCCTGTACGTTATGTCCCTAGGAGCAAATTTGTTCATGGTTTTCAGACTGGTGATATCGTCAAAGCGATTGTCACTAAAGGCAAAAAGATAGGAACTTACATGGGTCGTATTGCTGTACGAACTACAGGTAGTTTCAACATTGCAACACCCAATGGCTTAGTCCAAGGCATTAGCCACAAATATTGCAGTCGTGTACAAGGGAAGGATGGATACCAATACACTTTCTCTCGGAAGTCCTGTCGGACTGCTGTTTATGTAAGGGGACGAATTCCTCCCCATACATAAATGACAGGGGTTTCCATTCGTTCCCTTACCAACCCCAATTTTCAATGATTCTTTCTGTAAGCGTAATGCCGACAAACAGTCCTGATGCCCCATCTCATCCCGTTATTTTAGATAATTTACCCGATCCTGGTATCTCAGATCGGGGATGCCCGTCGCGAAGTCGGCAGCAGATTGACCTGATTTTACTTGCCATTGAAGCGCTGGAACTGGGGGGGTCTGAGGCGATGCTGCTCGTCGCTAAACAGCTAGAACTACAGGATATTATCAACAATCGTGTGGTTCTTTGGCGTCTACGCTGCACTAATCCCTTACGACGCTCTCACACGCGCCGCCCGCTGAACCTAGAAGAAGCGAAAGCCTTGGTAATTATCGCCAGTTATTTGGCTCGCCGGATGACGGTTGTAATTCGCCAACTGCTTCTGGCTTACGAACAACTGAGTCAAAAGCAGGTTCCCATCGAACAACATTTTCGCTTGTCCTCCTATCTAGAGCGGTTCCGGGCGCATTTCCGCAGCCGGATGAACCCACGACGGGCAAAAGTTTCTATCTACAATACCGATGAAAAGTTAAATGAGCTAGCATTGTCGCTGTTAGCGCAGTTGCTGTTTTGTACAGGAACCTCTGGTATGCAGCGATTTTGGATCAGTTTGTTTGATGGAGAAGTTGGATGAACGATCTGATGAAATGGTCGCTCCGTAGATGTCAACTATCGGCATTGGCTATAATATTGGGTTCCATAAGGAAAAAACGATGACAATTCGACGCCAGTACAGTTTGCCCAACTGTACGCTGATCCTAGAGGGATTAAGTGATACAACCACAGGGGGAGATCAGCTTGATACTCGCCCACTGATGACGATTCTGGTTAATGCAGAATGCCGTTTTATGGGTCAGCCGCAACCCATTAGCGGCGGACGAGATTTTTTTGAGAACCTAGTTCAGTCGGTCAGTCGGTATGCTCAAGAATTTTTGAGTCATGTCCCTCACCCCCAACTTGATGGCGCTAAACCGCCTTTAGTGCAGTTACAATCACTTCCGGATAAAAACTTGCACCGTTTAAAGGTGGGACAACCCGCCGAGGCACTTTCGGGTGTTCCTGCTGATGCCCATAGCGCATCTGGGACGGCTGGGGGAGGGATGGATGGTCAAAACCCTGTACAACTGGATTTAACCACGGTACAGTTATTTGATTTAGTTGAGGCGATCGATCAGTTCCAGGCGGATCAGCGCACGTTGCCCGAGCTAACTGTACCCTTACAAGCGATTTCCCGACGGTATCGCCAAGCTGACAAATCCGTCGCCCAAAGAAGCGCACCTGCTGCGATCGGGGTGACGAGTTTAGCGGTAGTGGGGTTGGCATTGTTCTTTGTACCCGTTCCAGAAGTGCGTCCGCCCAAGCCAGCTTCTGAGTCGGAGGTTTCGGAAACAACCTCCCCAACTCCAGATAGCCCCGATCAGGTGACGCCAACTCCCACCTCAAGTCCCCCTTCGGCGGCTGAACTGGAAGACGAATTAACCGACACTCAAGAGATTACGAATCCCACGGAGTTGAGTTATTTGAAGCGTTATCTGTACAGAGAACTTGATCAAGAATGGGATAACCGGGAAGGGTTAAGTCAGAATTTAGAGTATCAGGTTACGGTTGGCGGAGACGGAGATATTATTGGGTATAAGCCGATTGAGGATACGCCTATTGATAGTGCAGAAAACACGCCTTTACCGGAGTTGAGCTATATTCCTACAGAAGGCGGTACAGCAACTCGCGAAACCTTTGCTTTATTCCGGGTGGTATTTACCCCAGGTGGTGTGTTGCAAGTCAGCCCTTGGCAAGGCTATCAGGAAGAACCTGGTTTAGGACCAGAAATCACCGATCGCAGGTTACTCAGAGGATTAAATAATCAACTCTACAACACGTTAGACGAACGGTGGGAAGGAACATCGTTATCACGAAGACCATTAAATTACCGAGTGGCTGTCACCGAAGATGGCACGATCGCGGACTACGAACCGACCAATCAACCCGCTTGGGATTATGTAGCGGAAACACCGTTGGCAGAATTAGCTGACCCAGAAGCGGCTGGTATTGGCAGTGGGGAAACCGGATTTGTTCCCGACCAACCCTTAGCTCAGTTTCAGGTGGTGTTTAAGCCGAATGGTGTGCTGGAAGTTAGTCCCTTACGGGGATTCTGATGAGATGAGGGAGTAGTTCATAAGAATCAAGCTGGGCGGTTTAAACCGCAGCTACACAGACCAAACCCGCCTTCGCGGGTTATAACAATTATAATTTTCTACTATCTCCCATATCTCCATTTGACTTCCCATGATTGGAGACGTTCCAGCGGAACGTCTCTACTGCTAACGGCTATTACTACACTGATGCTCTAGTCTTATCCCGGTTTTCTGTTCCCTGGTTCTTTTTCCCTGTTCTTACCCTGGCTCCTTTTTTACGATTCTTATCCCCAAAACTATCATGAAGCAACGTATAGAAACAGGGAATAATAAATAACGTTAATCCCGTTGCTAGTGATAATCCCGAAAACACAACCACACCTAACGGTTGTAAAAACTCTGACCCTTTGCCAATGCCTAATGCTAAAGGAAACAAGCCTAAAACTGTGGTAATTGTGGTCATCAAAATTGGTCGCAAACGTTGCGGTGCGGCTTGCAAAATGGCGGTTTTGCGGTCAACTTTTTCCCGGTAATAAATTTGATTGGCAAACTCCACCATCACGATCGCGTTATTCACCACAATCCCTACCAGCAGTACCGCCCCCACCAGAACCGTTGCGCCCATGGCGGTTTGGGTGACATAGAGTCCCAAAATTCCCCCGGCTAAGGCGAGGGGTACAGTCAGCATAATCACCAAGGGGTCAATTAGGGAATTATACTGCACCGCCATCACCACAAACACCATAAACGCGGCTAATCCTCCCAGCATTTTCAGGGAATTTTGGAGTTGCTGATTGGTTTCACTGGCGGAACTGGGTAAAATAGAAACCCCCTCCGGTAAATCTAATTCAGCTAATACCGCATTGGTTTCCGCTAACGCCTCACTCAGCGTTGCACCTTCATTTAGTGTCCCTGCAATTAAGAACACCTGGCGCTGATTAATCCGCTGAATTTCACCTGGCGCTTGTCCTTGATCAATTGCGGCGACATCCCCCAATTTTATTTGGCGATTATTATTGGTAAATAGGGGTAACTCTTTGATCTGAGACACACGCTGAATCGCCGCTTGATCAAGCTGTACCCGCACATCCACCAAGCGATCGCCCCGTTGTAACTGTGTCGATACCGAACCTGCGATCGCGGTTTGGATGGTATCCCCAATTTCCTGTGCAGTTAAACCCAATTGGGCGACTCGTTCCCAGTCGGGACGAATCTGAATTTCGGGTTGGCGATCATCTGCATCGGGGCGAAATCGGGCTAAGGTTGCGCGTTCATCTAACGCTTTTAAGACTTGACGCCCACCTGCTTCTAATTGCTGTGTATTGGTTCCTTGTAAGCCAATATCTAAATCCGCCCCACGAACGGGTGAATTACTTAAAATAATCCCCCGCACTTCACCCGGGCTGAGGCGCAGACGAGTTTGGACTAAATTTAATGTCTGCAATTCCTGATTGACTCGTCCAATAAATGTCTCGACATTACTATCTGATTTCAGCGCAATTGTACTCGTCCCTCGTAACAGGTTTTCTGAGGTATTTCCACCAAACAAAAACCCGCCGGATGTAGTAAACGCATACTCAGTTTCTGGCTGCGCCAAGAGAATATCATCCACCGCCATCATCACTTGGCGATTTTGTTCTAGAGTAGTTCCTGGTGGAAATTGGGCAAACATCCGGGCTTGTCCGGTATCAATTCGGGGCAGAATTTCTTGGGGAATTTGACTGGCTAAGGCTAAACTTCCGCCGCCTAGAATTAAAACAGCCAGGGCGATGACTAAAATACGATACCGCAGCACCCGCGCTAGAAACCCTTGGTAACTCCGAGTTGCGGCTGCAAAGCGACGATTAAAGGCTTGCAATAGCCAAAATCGATTTAAACCACTGGATCGAGGAATGGCTAATAGGCGAGAAGACAGCATGGGGACGACTGTCAACGCCACAACTAACGACGCAGCGACAGCAAAACTAATCGTTAAAATTAATTCACTAAACAGGAGGGAGAAAAAGCCACCAATGAGTAAAAAAGGTAGAACAGCGACTAAGTTGGTACTGGTGGAGGCTATCAGCGCTGATTCGACATCTTGAGAACATTGTTCAGCTTGAGAAATGATGGATTGAGACGGGGTGGGTTGAGTTCCGTTATCGGTTTTCTCCGCAACCTTATCGGTTAAAGCTGTTCCTACACCTGGATTATCAGACACACCCACCGCGATCGTTTCTAGCATAACGATCGCATTATCCACGACAATCCCTACACCTAACGCCAATCCCCCTAAACTAAACACATTTAGGGATAAGCCAAATAATTTCATTAAAATCACAGCGGCTAGGGTGGCGAGAGGAATGGCGATGACAATAATTAAAGTTTGCCGCAATGAACCCAAGAACAACAAAACGGCAAACGCGGCTAATGTTGCTCCCACTAACCCCGCACTGGTTACATTGGCAATAGAATTTTGGATAAAAATAGATTCATCCAACGTCGCTACTAATTCAATATCCTCTGTAATTAAACCGGATTGCCGTAGCTGTTCAATGCGTTTTTTCACTCCATTGACCACTTCAATCGTATTCGCATCCGGTTGTTTCTGAATACTAACTTTAACTGCTGGTTCTCCATTCAGAAAGACAAATACCCGTCTATCTTCCGTCCCATCAATTACCTCAGCAAAATCGCGCAGATAGACCCGACGAGACAGATTGGTGGCGTCGGTATCGTCTATTTCAAAGGACAAATTCCGCAGTTCTGCCGCATCCTGGAAACGTCCCATCGTTCGCGTCAAAGGTTCCGACTCTTCCCCCCGTAGTCGTCCCCCGGCTACATCTTGATTCCGTTCATCTAGGGCATCAAGGACATCGGTTAATCCTAATCCTAATCGCTGTAAACGATTCGGATCAATCAGCACTCGAACCTCTTCGCTCACTCCGCCAGACACATCCACCGAGGCGACGCCAGGAACCACACTTAGTTCACGGCTAAGTTCTTCATCGGCAAAAACGCGCAAATCTACGTCTTTTAGGGATGAAGATTTTAGGGCTAATTCATAAACGGGTAATTGAGACGGGTCAAACTTAAATAAACGCGGTTCTTCGATAATTTCGGGTAAATTTGATTGAGCGCGATTATACGCCGCTGTTGCATCATTTAGCGCCTGGTCAATATCACCGCCGGGTCGAAAAAACAGGTCTAAACTAATTCGTCCCTCGCGAGTTTGGGAGAAGACTTGGATAACGCCCTCCGTCGCACTTAATCCTTGTTCCAAGGGTTTAGTAATTTCCTCAACCGCCACCTCTGGGGAGATACCGGGCGCTCCTAAACGTAAGCCAATCCGGGGATAGGTAATCGAGGGTAATAAATCGACCTGAATCTGGAGAATAAAGAATATCCCCAGCACAATAACGGCTAGGGTTAAGACGAGGGTACCGATATGGCGGCGAATCGCGATCGCACTAATACTGAGTTTGTCATTTGTCATTTGTCAAAACACTGATTTCACGGATTTATTTGAGAGATTGGGGTGGGGAGGTGAGAGGGGAATGACACTGATTTCACGGATTTATTTGAGAGGTTGGGGGTGGAAAGGTGAGAGGGTGTTGACAGGGATTTTACTCAAAGGATGGTTTTCTTTCATTTATTATTAATCGTATCTGGTTAAGTTATGACTCCCTGCTTTCGATACTTAGTCAGCACAAGTTGTTGATAGTTACTGGTTGGTTGATGAGGAGAAACCTCTAGGTGATCGACCGACTCAAACCATTGTCGCCATGCTTTTTTTACATCACTGTTGGGTTTATCTGTAGCCGTGCTGTGTTGTTGCTTGTACCTCAAAAAGTCAATAAAGTCGCTGACTTCCTGTAAAAGTGGCTCCGGCAATTGTTGCAATTTGGCAATGGTGGTTTCGCGAATCGTCATCAGAATTCCCTCGTCCAAAAATTCCCCGTGCTAGTCTTTGACCATTACATTATAGGAGTAGCAACCGTTATTCTGGAGGCGTCAAGCAGCAGCCGTCGGTCAGAATTGGAGGACTTATGGCAGGATTTCAAGGAAATGGGCGAGAGGTTGCCTAGGGTCATCCTATGCCCCTACTGCTACAATCAAAGCAATCTTGAACAATCTTGGTTGTCAGGAACCCCACGCCTAAAGGCGGGGGCTTGATTCAAGCCCATACCTGACCAGCCTAAGTTCTTAGCGAACTACGTTAACGGCAAGTGCCAAACGTCCTACCTTGGGGTGCGTGCCAGCCCTGAGCTGCTAGAATCTCAGCATTAAACAGGTGTATAGGGTTAAGCCAGTGTGTTGAGAAAGTGCCGACCGTTAACATTGGCGAGGCAAACATTACCCCGGAAACGGGAGGGGCATAAGCCCAATCAAGCAACCCTTATGCGTACAGATTAAAAGCACGAGTCTGTAATTGCCCAGACTTTCATGTGAACGCAATACATCGAACGTCAGCAAGTCAATCCAAGGCGGTAGGGGTTTCCATTCAAATATGCAGTCGTGTACACAAGGGAAATGGATACCAACAGCTTCTCAAAGGAAGTCCTGTCGGACTGCTGTTTATGTAAGAGGGCGAATTCCTGCCCATACATAAATGACAGGGGTTTCCATTCGCCCCCTTACCAACCCCAATTTCCGATGATAGCCACTCCCCAACAATCACCCAAAATGAGCTTTGAGGACTATCTCGAATGGGAATCTCAGCAAGAGATTCGCTATGAATATGTCAAGGGTGAAGTCTTTGCCATGACAGGTGGTACGATTCCTCATAACGATATTGCTCTCAATCTCTACAGAGCCTTGTATCCTCATCTGCGTTCCAGAGGTTGTCGGGTCAATGTCTCAGACGTGAAGGTGCAAGTGAGTCCGAAGAGCATTTACTACTATCCTGATGTTATCGTCAGTTGCGACCCTGAAGACCTTAACGCTCGCAAGTTTATTCAAAACCCTAAACTTATTGTAGAAGTTCTCTCGCCTGGTACAAGTGCTAAGGATAGAGGGGAAAAATTCGCTTACTATTTGACAATTGCCAGTTTGCAAGAGTATATCTTGATTGACTCGGAAACAATCTCTGTCGAACGTTACTCTCGCGGAGAGGGAAGAATGTGGCTTTACTATCCTTATCAAGCGGGAGATACTATCACTCTATCCAGCATTGAATTTGAATTTCCGATTGAATTGCTTTATGAAGGTGTCGTCTTTGAAATAGACGAATAAACGCACACCTGATGGATGATGCTAGCTGTAACAACTAAATCTTGCCCTGAAACAGAATAGAACAATCCTCTTGCCGTATGAGTAGTAACTGTGACAGTTCAGCTATCTCAGCCAGACTTCCTACAACTCACCCGCATTGTTCAGAATTTACCTGACTTTGCCAATGTGCGCGAATTCTACTCAAGATGTGAGGCATAACCAGTTTGTTACAATCAAGGTAATTCCCATCCTCACATTACCGCCAATGCAAATTATCCTAGAAGTCCCCCTTTTTTAATCCCCGTCTCCAGCATCACCTCTAGGCGGAGTTGTCTCATCGATAGGTAAAAATAACTCGTCTTCGATGCGCGATCGCACTTCTTCCATGGTATTGGCATTTATACTAATATTGTAGCTATGAAAATAATTACGCCATGCCGCTTCTTTTAAACCTTCAAGTGGATAAGTTTGAAAAGCATTAATAGTCAAGTCAGGTTCATGCAGTAACTCACGACTTTTGAACAATAAGATTTACCCAATAGAGCTAATCCCAGCTTGCCATCCGGCATTTACCTAGAACTCTTTCTAATACTTCTGGTCAGCTCAATTTGTTTAGTCTTCTTAGGTAAAAATAAGTAAATACTTTCACTATGCAATAATCAGACTATTTCAGCTAAGGTGGGCAAGAATCCAAAAACCTTAAAAGCGGCTATCTAAAACTTGATACCTCTTGCCCACCCTACAGCTCTTTTCACGGGAAGCGAAGGGTCAATTCGGGGCGGGTTTAGTCACATCTGGGTGTCACCAAAAAGATAGTAGTGAAACCCGCCCCTACAGGATAAACCCAGGTGATATATTCTCAATTAAATACACTTCAATCCATACTTATTCCGCTTGCGGATTCAGTCGAATCATTGCCCAAGTCGTGTAGGTTCCAATCGGACTCCAAATAATATAAGGCAACAGTAAAACCGATGCCCAAACTGAGATAGAATAAACTAAAAGTGCCAAAATAATACTCAATATAGCCCCTGTCCCCCCAATCATCGTACCCACCTTGAGACTGCGAAGTCGGCACATTACTGGCGTATAGGCAATTGTTACTATTTCCAATAGCAAATATAACCCCAAAACCAGCCAGGTTTGAGAACTCCCAGGATTACGTTCCCATACCATATAAGCTGACCATCCTCCACAAATAAAAACCACCGTCCAGATGAAAGGAATCGCCGGCTCAAATGTCAACCATCGGGGACGGCGCAGGCGGTTGAACCATCGGACATCATCGGACGTTAACCAGTTACCCGCAAACGCTACGACTAAGGTTACAGCCCCAATTACCATCCAGGATTTAATCATTTCTTCCCCGGTTACAATCCCACGATATTAGGTGATTATGCCTAGTTTGATAGATTTAGCTAATCACCTCTATAAAACAAGCTTATCGTTTTAGGTCAGGTTTTGGAGTCAGCAGGAAATCACACGGTAGTTATGGGTGAACCGACATGGTAGAGTATTAGTCTGAGTCGGTTCTAATGGGGAGCAGCCATTAGAGGTAACGGGGAAAGTTCGGTGTAAATCCGGCGCTGTCCCGCAACTGTAATGAAATTCGTTAGGATTTCTGAGTCAGAATGCCCGCCGATGTGGACGAAACGTTAACATTTATCTGCGAGGTACGGATGGTGCATAGTCTCAATTTGTCACAATTAGAATGGCTGAAGCGATCGCTACAGAACGCCCTGATGCCAGAGGAACGATTCGATAAACTGAGGTGACTCGAATTTGAACGCATGACTAATAGGTTGAGATCGGATGTTCCTTTCCGTCTAATTAGAACTCCATCGCTAGAGAGTTACAGATTCAGAGTTATCTCATCTCAAGCTATTCATAACCTGTAAATCAACGACTAGGGACGGTATACTTGGGCGGATTTTTGTCAAAAATGCTGTTTGGGGAATTGCCCTCGGTTTGATACACAGTGTTCTCACCTGGAATGCGATCAAATTATCAGAAAAATACCGAGGTGCGTTACGCTACGCTAACACACGATGGCGTCGTGGCACAGCTAAAATGGTTGATTAGCATCTTCTGGGGCGCAAGGCTTGCGCCCATTCTAACAGTAAAATCTATCCCACAATTTTAGCTTTGTCAGTCCACTACGAATAGAGGTAATTTTGTCAATGAAGCGAAAAAAACGGACAATCAATCTAGTCTTAATTGCTGGATTAAGTTTGGGCTTAATCGTCTTTACCCCGCAACCCGCCTTTGCTATGCATATCATGGAAGGTTTCTTACCCGCAGGTTGGGCAATTTTTTGGTGGGTTGTCTTTCTACCCTTTTTTATTCTCGGACTACGTTCAATCACACAAATCTCCCAGCAAAACCCAGAATTGAAATTGCTGCTAGCGCTATCCGGTGCCTTTGCTTTTGTCTTATCCGCCTTAAAAATACCGTCGGTAACCGGAAGTTCCTCCCATCCCACAGGAACAGGATTGGGCGCGGTGTTGTTTGGTCCATTAACGATGAGTGTATTGGGGAGTTTAGTTCTCCTGTTTCAAGCCCTATTGTTGGCACATGGCGGTTTAACAACCTTGGGGGCAAATGCATTTTCTATGGCAGTTGTCGGACCCTTTATCGCCTATGGCACTTATCGTTTAATTATGCAAGTGAGTGGGGCGCATAAAGTCGCTATTTTTTTCGCCGCTGCTTTGGCGAATTTGATGACTTATATCGTTACATCTGTTCAGTTAGCGCTGGCATTTCCCGCCGCAACTGGGGGAATTATGGCTTCATTTCTCAAGTTTGCCGGAATTTTCGCGGTAACTCAAATTCCCCTGGCAATTAGTGAAGGATTGTTAACTGTGTTGGTGTGGAACTGGCTAATGTCCTACAGTCGTGAAGAATTAGCTGTATTGAATTTAGTTAAAGGAGAGTCTTAAACGGTGAAAATGGAAAAAACAGGGTGGAATAATTGGGTATTGGTATTGGGAGTCGTTGTTCTCGCCATTGTACCACTGTTACTCATTCGGGACTCGGAATTTGGTGGGGCTGATGGTGAAGCCGAAGCTGTAATTGGTGAAGTGAAACCTGACTATGAACCTTGGTTTGACCCATTAATCGAACCGCCTGGTGGTGAAACGGAATCTCTGTTATTTGTTTCCCAGGGGGCAATTGGTGCAGGAATTGTCGGCTTTGTTATTGGACGATACAAAGGGCGATCAGAACGGAATTAACAGTCTGACTAAATCAACAAACATGACTCTGGAAATTGATGCGATCGCGTACCGGAATCGTCTGCGTTATCTTCCCCCCGCCCAGAAATTGGGCTTTGCATTAATGGTGTTGTTTATTGCTCTTTTGAGCCATGCACCGACGCAATTTCTGATTATTCTATGGATGGGGATATGGACAATCGGTTATGCCGGAATTCGCTGGCAAGTTTACTTGCGATTAATCGCCCTAGCGTCTCTCTTCTTACTCATGAGTTTACCCACTTTAATCGTGAATATCGCCCCCACAACTCACATTGAGGTTACCACAATGGATCAATGGGGTGGCATTAATCTGGGTTCCTGGTATCTTTATATCAGTCGCAGCGGGAGTCAACAAGCTGGCGTGGTGTTCATGCGATCGCTGGCTTGTGTGTCTTGTCTGTTTTTTATTCTTTGTACTGTCCCTTTTATCGAAATTGTGCAGACGATGCAATGGCTAAATGTACCAGTTATTCTCACGGATATCCTGCTACTAATGTATCGCTTTGTCTTTATCCTGCTTAAAACGGCAAAGGAGTTAAAATTGGCACAACAGGCGCGAAATGGCTATCGCACTTGGCGTTTAACCCTGCATAGTTTAGGACTCCTGGTGGGACAATTATTTTTGCGGACATTACAATGCTATCATCAATTTTCCCTGGGATTGGCAGCACGAGGCTTTACTGGGGAATTTCCGGTTGGCTTACTCCATCACTATCGCTATTCTAAGCGCTATGCAGTGGAAGCCGTTTTAGGTTGTGGGGGATTATTAGGCGTTGAATTTGTCATTCGTCATTCGTTGTTTGTCATTCGTCATTCGTCATTTGTTGTTTATTCCCTGTTGCCTATTCTCTATTCCATTGATTCATCTATATATTTAAAACTAAAATAGGATTGCTATATGGGCGAAAAAATGTTAGAGTTTCAAGATATAAATTATACCTATCCGGGTGGACAGAAACCAGCGCTGAATGGACTAAACTCATCCATTCCGGCTACAAAAAAAAATGCTTTGCTGGGTCAAAATGGGTCGGGTAAATCAACCCTATTATTCTTAGCCGATGGACTCCTAAAACCCCAGCAGGGACAAATCCGCTGGGCAAGGGAACGATTAAACTATGACCGCCATTCCCTGAATCAGTGGCGACAAAAAATCGGACTAGCGTTTCAAGATCCAGAACAACAATTAGTCGCCGGAACGGTAGCCGAGGATATTGCTTATGGGTTGTATACTCTAAAGTTATCTCAGGCAGAAATAAAGCAGCGGCTTGGACAAACCTTAGCCGAATTTGGCTTGCAAGATTTAGCCAACCACCCCTTACATCACCTCAGTTTAGGACAAAAACGACGAGTTGCGCTAGCAGGGGTAATGGCACGACAACCTGAACTATTATTATTAGATGAGCCAACAGCTTATTTAGATAGCGTGCAAACGGGCAATCTCCTGGAGGAGTTAGAACGGATTCACGCCGCTGGAACCACTCTAGTGATTGCTACCCATGATTTAAGCTTTGCCTATCAATGGGCAGATTGGATTGTGATTTTACATGAAGGACAACTGATTATGTCAGGAGAAGCACAAGATATTTTTAGCCAAGGCAATAGGTTAGCTGAATTACACCTGGCTGTCCCCATTTTATGGGAGGTTTGGCAGGTATTAGTGTCAAATCTATCCTTACCCAATACGATGCCGTTCCCGAAAACAATTCGTCACCTGGAAGAACAGTTACGCGATTGGAATAAACCCTCTCAACCCTAACTACAACCTCTAATGAAAATGCTAAGTAGTCGGACAAAAGAAAACGTCACTGTACTAAGTTTTGTAAACAAAGCTCAAACCCTTACAAATGACGAATGACGAATGACGATCTTCACCGTTCACTTTAAGTATGTCCACCTACTTATATGACTGAATCAACATGAATCAACACACGTTATTTGTTTGTACAACCTGCGCCAGCACTTGGCAAGATGGCAAGCGAGTTGGTCAAAGTGGTGGAGAAAAACTGCTAGAACCCTTGCAGGAACTCCACCAAAACTGGTCACTCCGGGATGAATTTAAACTTCAACCTGTTGAGTGTATGAGTGCTTGTAGTCGCCCTTGTGCGGTTTCTTTAGCTGCACCCTCTAAATACACGTATCTGTTTGGGGATTTACCCATAGATATAGAGACATTACCCGAAACAGCAGCAGCTATCCTAGACTGTGCCAGTCTGTACCATAGCCAACCCGATGGTTTATTGCCTTGGTCAAAACGACCTGAACCCCTAAAAAAAGGCATCTTAGCACGAATTCCACCCTTATCCTGAGGTTAAATAATCATGCATAAAATTCCCGTAACTGTAATTACTGGTTTTCTCGGTTCTGGCAAAACCACGTTGATGCGCCATTTACTACAAAACAACCAAGGACGTAAAATAGCGGTTCTGGTGAATGAGTTTGGCGAAGTGGGTATTGATGGCGAGTTATTGCGTTCCTGCCAAATTTGCGATGAGGAGGACAATCCCAACGATAATATTGTCGAACTGACCAATGGCTGCCTGTGCTGCACCGTTCAGGAAGAATTCTACCCCACCATGCAGCAACTCTTGCAACGGCGCGATCGCATCGATTGTATGCTAATTGAAACCTCTGGATTAGCCTTACCCAAACCCTTAGTTCAAGCCTTCCGTTGGACTCCCATTCGCAACGGTGCTACCGTGGATGGAGTAATTACGGTGGTCGATTGTCAGGCGTTAGCCGCCGGAACCTTAGTCGGTGACATTAATGCCTTAGAAGCCCAACGCCAAGCTGACCCCAATTTAGACCATGAAACCCCGATAGAGGAACTCTTTGAAGACCAATTGGCTTGTGCGGATTTAGTCTTGCTGACGAAAATTGATTTAGTCGATCAGGCGACGCTGACTCGGATCAAAGACTGGTTACAGGATCAATTACCCACGGGAGTTAAGGTTGTCCCTTGTGATCAGGGACAGATTCAGCCGGAACTCTTACTCGGTTTTAACGCCGCCGTTGAGGATAATTTAGATAGCCGTCCCAGTCATCATGATACCGAGGACGACCACGACCATGATGATGAGATTAATTCCGTCCAATTTATATCCGATCAACCCTTTGAACCCAAAACCCTAATCGCCAAACTGCAACAACTCGTGCAACAGCAGGAGATTTACCGGATCAAAGGCTTTGTGTCTGTACCCAATAAACCCATGCGTCTAGTCTTGCAAGGAGTCGGCAATCGCTTCGATTCATTCTATGATCGACTGTGGCACAACGGCGAATCTCGCCAAACTCGATTAGTGCTAATTGGACGTAAACTAGACCAGGCTGACATTGAGCAAGCAATTGGCAGTTAAACGATTAATCGTGAGGGTAGGGGAATGAGGAAAATTCAGTGGCTACTGCTACTTATTAGCTTCTGGAGTACGTTTCTGGTTTCATTACCCGCAGAAGCCGCCAGACTTCTGCTGTGGCGATTTGATGCGAGTCAAAATCAACTGGAATTTACCACAGATGGTAGCGTTCAACCCACAGCCCAACTGATTCCTAATCCCCTACGCCTGGTTATCGATTTACCCGGTACGACGTTGGGACGCCCCAGCGTCAGCCAGCCTGTAGGGGGAGGGATTCGCGAAATTAGGGTGGGACAGTTTGACCGCCAGACGACGCGGATTGTGGTAGAAATTGCACCGGGTTATACTATAGACCCGCAACAGATTCAGTTTCGTGGGGCGTCACCGAGACAGTGGTTTGTACAACTTCCTGAACCGCAGCGGATCAACGCACCCGCACCTCGTCCCCTACCGCCGACAACTCCTCCCCCCCAACCCGTACCTCGTCCCACACCACCGGAACCCTCTCCTGAGACAACCGAGTCAAGTGTGCAACTTGATCCGATTCAGGTGACACGGGATGGGTTTTTCATTCGCACCAATGACGGGGAAGCCAAAGAGATTCAGGTGGAACGAAGTCGCGATCGCGAAACCATTGAGTTTGAGGTGGACGGAATTACCCTACCCCCAGACTTACTGAATCAAACGGTGTCGGTGAATCGCTATGGGGTTAGCCAAATTCAATTGTCCCAATCGTCGGGTTCATCCCCAACTCGGATCACGTTAAACGTGAATCGCGAGAGTCCCGACTGGCAGATGAATTATAGCTCCGTTGGCGGTTTGGTATTATTACCCAGAGGAGTTTCGGCGTCGCAGCTTGATGGCTTATCGCCGCGACGATCTGATCGGGAACCGACGGCGGCTACATCTCTCGCCACCATTGAATCAGTGCAAATCGCCCAAAATGGCACTCAATTATTAATCCGGGCGAATGGACGGATTCGGGCGCGGGGAAATTGGAATCCCAGCGCCAACCAGTTCCAAATTACCATCCCAGATGCTCAACTGGCTGACCGAATTCAAGGACCTCAGCTAGGCGTGAATAGTCCGTTATCCCAGGTGAGACTACGCCAGCCTGATTCGCGTACTGTGGTGATTGTAGTTCAACCGGATCGAAATACCCAGATTGGCGAACTCAATCAACCCAGCGATCAACTCTTAGCCCTATCCCTGCGACAGAGGAGAGTCACTTCACCGCCAACAGGTTCGCTTCCCGTACCGCCACCGGAACGATTACCGCCAGAGATTTCACCGCCTCCGACTGTATTTCCTGGAGTTCGCAATAGTCGCGTTGTGGTGATGCTTGATCCGGGACATGGGGGCAAAGATCCCGGCGCTGTGGGGATTGGTGGCTTGCAGGAGAAGAACGTAATTTTGCCCATTTCTCTCCAAGTTGCGGCACTTTTAGAACAACAGGGTGTGCAAACGATATTAACGCGATCGGATGACCGATTTATTAGCCTGAGAGGGCGAGTTCAACTGGCGGAACAAACGAATGTTGACCTATTTGTCAGTATTCACGCCAATGCAATTAGCCTGAGTCGTCCCGATGTGAATGGCGTGGAAACCTATTATTACAGAAATGGACGAGGACTAGCTGAAGCCATCCAAAACAGTCTATTACAGAGTACCGGAATGCGGAATCGCGGCGTGAAACGAGGCAGATTTTTTGTCATCCGACGCACCTCTATGCCTTCTGCATTAGTGGAAGTGGGGTTTGTCACCGGGGCTGAGGATGCGCCAAGACTTGCCACACCAGAATTTCGCAGCCAAATTGCCCAGGCGATCGCACGGGGTATTTTACTCTACATTCAGCAAACCCAGTAGGGTGGTGGCTGGGGGAGCTTGTAGAGACGTAGCATGCTACGTCTTTTCCCAGGGGAAGCAGGGGAAGCAGGGGAAGCAATGTTCCAGACGAGCCATGGAACGTCTGTGTGTAGGGGCGGGTTTAGGGACTAATATTGATTGTTATCCCTAGCTTGGCTGCAAAACCCGCCCCGACTAAATGACAAATGACGAATGACGAATGACGAATGACGAATGACAAATGACGAAAATAGGAGGATATCACGGGAATGGGTGTCAATCGCATCCGGATTGCCAAGGATCAAGCCGATTTAGTCAAAGCGTTAACCGCATCAACCGATACAACCGGACCCTTTCAAACGTATGCCGACGTTATCGCATTTGCGGCGGCGTTGGGAGTCAAGCGCAAGAAGCGATCGCCTCTGGGAACAATTGCCAAGAAAGAACCCGCACCGATTGGCTTAGAGATATTTGTGTCGAGGGGATATGACGCACTAATTAAACTCTTGGCGCTTGTCGAAACCAAAGATGCTAAAATTCTCTCCTCCTTTGACGCCAAAGCCGAGGAGGAAAGGATTCATATTTTTGAAGAATATGCTAATGGCGGCTTACAAATATTACGGGACGAGTTGCGGGGGGCGGTGGATTATTCGGAGCGATTATTATTAGTTTTGAATGCACAACGGTTTAAACAAGAGGTTCCTGACGACGATTTTGATTTGACCAGATTTCTATAACGGTTCCTAAATGCGTAGGGTTAACCCATACAAAGAGTGATGTAGGGGCGCAAGGCTTGCGCCTAAATAAAAAATGAGAAACGCTATAAAGTGGATTGAATTAGAAATTTAAGGATTCAGTATAACCGTTAAATCGAGGACAAATCCCGGTAACACATCTTCGCCTGAAAGTGTGGGTGGTGCATCAATAGAGAAATTGATTTGTTCTACATCAACGAATGGTCGATAAATTTCCACTAGGGGAGTTTTGGGATCAATTAGCCAACCTAAACGGGCACCATTCTCCCGGTACTCTAACATTTTGGCACGTAAACTTTGAAGCGAATCGCTTTCAGAACGAAGTTCGATGACAAAATCTGGACATAAGGGCGGAAAGCGTCGCCGTTGTTCGGGGGATAAGGCTTCCCATCGTTCCAGAATTACCCAGGATACATCGGGACAACGTTTGGCATTATTGGGTAATCGAAATTCAGTGGAAGAGTCAAAAACTTTTCCCAGTCGGGTTTGCTCGTTCCAATTGTAAACTTTAGCCGTCAAACCTGCATTACTAATGCCACTTTCTCCACCTGTTGGGGGCATAATCATTAATTCTCCATCAGCGGTAAGTTCTAAGCGCCATTGTTCATTTGCCACACAAAGTTGATAAAATTGTTCGTCGGTTAAGCCGACGGTAGGGGGTATGTTCAGGGTTAGAGTGTCCATTTTTGTTCCAGCCAACTGAATTAATACTATTATCAGCGATGTCCAGGGTAAAGTTATGCCTAATTCTGATCACTTTAAGGATTCAGTATTACCGTTAAATCGAGAACAAAACCCGGTAATACATCTTCCCCTGAAAGGGTAGGGGGTTCGTCAATAGAGAAATTGATCAGTTCGACATCAACGCCTGGTCGATAAATTTCCACTAGGGGAGTTTGAGGATCAATTAACCAACCTAAGCGGGCACCATTCTCCCGGTACTCTAACATTTTGGCACGTAAACTTTGAAGCGAATCGCTTTCAGAACGAAGTTCAATTACAAAGTCTGGACATAAGGGCGGAAAGCGTCGCCGTTGTTCGGGGGATAATGCTTCCCATCGTTCCAGAATTACCCAAGATACATCGGGACAACGTTTGGCATTATTGGGTAATCGAAACTCCGTGGACGAGTCAAAAACTTTTCCCAGCCGGGTTCGACGATTCCACAGATTCAAATCTGTGGTCAAATCGGCATTTCTGATGCCACTTTCTCCACCTGTTGGGGGCATAATCATTAATTCTCCATCAGCGGTAAGTTCTAAACGCCATTGTTCATTCGCCACACAAAGTTGATAAAATTGCTCGTCGGTTAAGCCGACGGTGGGAGGTACATTAAGAGTTAAAGTGTCCATTGCTGTGCTAGTCAACTGAATTAATTCTATTATCAGCGATGTCTAGGGCAAAGCACCATTTTATCCTTTTTACGGTGGATAATCGTCTCAGTTATACCACGCGATCGCTTTACGCAAATTTGCTGATGACAGAAAGAGACTTTATCGGTTAACAAAATGCATCAAACGACTATATGAAAGGCTTTTGTAAAGTGTGAGTAAAGACTTCGCGATCGCTAAATTCTTTGGGTGTCGAATGGGTAAACTAGGTAAAGACGTGTAAAAAATTGGATTGAACAATGACACAAAACTCTGGAAAAGGTGCAGCTTTCATTGGTGGAGGTGCAGCTATAGGTACAGGTGTTTCCGCCACTGTGGGTGGTATGGGATTAGTCGGAGGATTTGGCGGAGTGGCAATTGGGATGGCTCCTGTTGCGGCGGCTGGCGCTGTTGTGGGAACGGCGGTTGCTACAATATTCACAGCAACAATTGTGAAATGTTTGCCTGGTATGTCATGATCGGAAGGCGTTATTCCGGTCAAACTCAAGTCAATTCCCATAAAAAAATAGGAGCCAATGTTATTTCTCTAGTCCAACCTGTCTTAACGGTTCGCGGGATGAAGTACGTTCAGCTAGAACAAGCGATTATCAAAAAATTAAATGAAGACTTAGAGGCGGCTACAACAGCTAAATTAGAGGCAGAACAAGCCATGCGAGATGAGTTTTGGGAAAAGCGCGATTGCAAAAATATGAAAAGGTCTACATAGGTGCTTGTTTGAGGGCGTGATTGCTAAAATAATCATAGAATAAGACTGTCTAATTATGTAGAGTATATCTGTACATGGAGGACTTTAGATTAACGATTGAGACGGGGAGCATGTTTAAGCCGCTCAATCGTTTGCTTCGGTTCAAAAGCAATGGGATCAATACCAATAACAAACTTTGCCTCTTTTCTTTCAAAGGGACATAACCCACGACCTGTATCAAAAATGTGTGTATCTGATAGACCAATACCATAGTGCCAAAACGGATCAAACGGGTTTTGCCAGTTAAGAAGATAACCATATCGCTTGCTTGATGGATCAGCAATGCAATCAATCTCATTGATTACATTTTCAATCACTTCCGAGGATAGTGGCATATTTTAAGGCATACATTGAAGATGTTGTGTTTAATAGTATAGCGAGTAAATATAGCGGTCACTAGGTAGACTGATTGATTCTTAGGCTACATGGGTACAGTTGACTTTAGCCCTTTGCTTAAAACTGGCAAAATCTACAATTGGTGACGTTGCTGCGGCTTGCCATATCTCATTCACAATTTCCGACAAAGTAGGGATAACTAACAAAATATATTGACCCACATCTTTACCGTTATTTCCCGCTACTTTAATCGCCGATGGCATTTTTTCCGGAAAGTCTTGCCAATCCTGCTGAACCCAGAAAACCTGATCATCAATGACAATTAACTTTTTGTCCCTCAAACTATCGTCAAATCCACTGTCATCCAAGAAATTGATAATCTTTCTCACAGTCTGAAGCGAGATTTCCTTTCTCAGATGTTTGATTGCCCGAATCTCTAAAACCTGTTCCCAAGTGTAAATGACAGTAGGTTTTCGAGACTTGCCAATTCTGGTGGGGATTACCAGCCCAGACCTTTCCAGGTATTGCAGGCGATTAGAAGTCGTGCCTGTCAATTCTAGTGTTTCGCGTCTTGTGAACCCTTGGATAACACTCATTCCATCCACATCACCCTAAATGTATTACTTTAACTTAAAATTAAAATACGTTGAATTTACATTTGCTGCTATTGTAAGTCTATTAAGGAGGATAATGTAGCTGAGTAGCAAATAACCAGCCTTTGGGCGGCAAACACTGCCTCAAAGGTTAAACCGTTCGCAGCGTAACCTGTAGTATGTCGCAGTCTGGACTCCTAGAACTGGCTCACGAAAAGCTTTACTGGACTCATCCCAGCCAAATTTGGCAACCCACGGGAGCTGGAGCCAGTGTCTATGCACGGCTGGCTCAGGAAAAACTGGGTAGGACAATCAGGAATCTTCCAGATGGGGCGGGTGTACAAGTAGGAGTATTGGCGGCAAATCCCCATGGAGACGACACAGAAGCCCCCATTGCCATTGTCTGTGATTTCCCCAGACCCATATCAGAATCGACGCTTCGGGAAACCTACAAACTGGCATGGAGTTTCTCTCGCTCTCCATCTTTAATTACTACAGAACCTGACCGTTTACGAGTTTGGACGTGCTACGAAGAACCCCCAACTGAGTCTGAACTCTTGGCTCCAGTTGATGAAATGTCTAGGAGAGAGTTAGAAGCATCTCTCTCACAACAAGCGGCTGAAACGTTACGTCTCCATTGGGCTGAGTTGGTGTCGGGTCAGTTTTTCCAAGACCATCAAAAGCGGTTTCAACGCAGCAAATCGGCTGACCAATTGCTACTGAACAATCTCAAAAGTGTTCGTCAGCAACTCAAAAAACGGCGACTTGATTACAATACGATTCATGACTTACTAGCCCGGATTATTTTTATTCAGTTCCTTTTTGACCGGAAAGATTCCCAAGGAAATCCGGCTCTGAATCCAGAATTCCTAGATTATTTGCATGAAATTGGGGAGTTGTCAGCTCGATATAGTGGTTTACCTGAACTATTAGGTAACCATAGAGACACGTATCGGTTTTTCCGCTGGCTTAACGCTAGATTTAATGGAGATTTATTTCCGGGGAAAGGAGCCACCGAAGCAGAACGGGAAGCAGAATGGCGAACAGAGGAACACAAGGTAACTCAGCGACACCTTAATCTTCTCGCGGAGTTTGTTAGTGGTGAGCTAGAAATGGAAACTGGACAGAGATGTCTGTGGAAGCAGTATTCCTTTGATGCCATACCCCTAGATTTTATCAGCAGTATCTATGAAGAATTTATTCGAGAAAATACGACTGATAAAGGTGTTCATTACACACCAGGACACATCGTTGATTTTATTCTGGATGGTGTTCTGCCTTGGGATAGTGAAGTTTGGGATATCAAGATTCTTGATCCGGCTTGTGGCTCAGGGATTTTTCTGGTCAAAGCATTTCAGCGACTCATTCACCGATGGAAGAAAGCTCATTGGGGTGAGGAAATAACATCAAGCATCTTGAAATCTCTACTTGAGCGTAATTTATTTGGTATTGATATTAATCCTCAAGCTGTAAGAGTTGCCTCGTTCAGTCTCTACTTAACGATGTGTGACGAGATTGACCCTCGACGTTATTGGCAAGAGGTACGCTTTCCCCGATTGAGAGATAGACAATTAATCTGTGCAGATTTATTCCGAGAAGATAGAGAAGGGTTTCGCACACAATTAGATTCGGAGCAGTATGATTTAGTTATAGGTAATGCTCCTTGGGGAAAGAATAGTATGACCCCACTGGCAAAGTCTTGGGCAGAAGACAACCAATGGGAAACTTCTTACGGAGATATTGGTCTGCTCTTTTTGCCAAAAGCTGCTGCTTTGACTAAACCGGGTGGGCAAATTGCCATGATGCAACCTGCTCTTGCCTTAATCTTTAATCAAGTTGGTACGGCTAAAAAATTTAGAGGAAAACTGTTTTCACAATTCAAAATTGAAGAGATTGTCAATTTAGCTGCATTGCGTTTCGGACTTTTCAAAGATGCCATCTCTCCAACGTGCATCATTACAATGTCTGTAATGTCACCAGATGGTGAACCATTGATATACATCTGTCCCAAACCCGTTCTCACTAATCAAGATGACTATTACATAATTATAGAACCCCAAGATATTAATATAATCTATCCACAGGAAGCCATTCAAGATCCCTTAGTCTGGACAGCTTTAATGTGGGGAGGAAGACGTGATCTAACTCTGGTTCGGAGATTAAGTAAACTCAATAGTCTTGGTGAGATGGAAAAAAATGAGATGGTTGTGTCTACCCAAGGCATTATTAGAGGTAATCGCCAAAAGCGGGATGAAACGCTTATAGGAAAACGGATCTTAAAACAATTTCCCGATGAAACCTTTCTTTTCCTGAAAACTGAACAACTTGATATCAACAATGATCCTTACGCCGAACGACCAAGGACAAGGAAATCTATGGCTTTTCAATCACCTCAGTTGATGATAAAACAAAGTTGGCAGACTGAAACAAAAAGATTTCGTGCGGCAATAGCTAGATTGGATCAACAGACTCAAGAAGGTATTATTTGCACTGAAAGTTATGTCAGCGTTCATGTTGATGAAACTGATCTGTCAGTTTTAGAAGCGGCTTGCGTAAGTTACAATAGTAAGTTAGCCGTCTATTACCTACTTCTTTCAAGTGGACGCTTTGCCTCTTATATTCCGGAAGTGAAGCCAAAAAAATTATTGCGCGTACCAATCCCTAAGTATAGAGCAGTATTATTCAATAATATCGAAACGATTGAGGATGTAGATTTGTACATTCGTGAAGCATTTTCATTTAAAGATAGTGAGTGGGTATTAATTGAAGATCTCTTTGATTACACACTACCTGACTTTAAAGGAGATAATTCTTCGCCCGGTCGTCAAACAACCCGCCGTAGCTCTAAAAATAACTCAGAGTCAGTTTTGACGGAGTATTGCGAGTATTTCTTGCAAGTATTAAAAGCCGGATTTGGTCAAGATAAAAATGTATGTGCTACTATCTTCCAGGAACATAACACAGCTCACTTACCTATTCGTTTAGTTGCCATCCATCTTAAAGGAGCGGGTACTGAAGGGGTACAGATAGAACCTATCGACTCTTCTACTCTGTTGGAACAACTAAAGAGGTTGGATAAGTTATTTTTGGATAAAGCCAATCAAGACGACGGTGGAATTTTTTATCAACGTGTTGCCTGGATATATGATTCCGTTCAATTGAATGGTCAAACCGTTCCCACTATTTATTTAATTAAACCTGATAAAATTCGCTACTGGACTCGCTCTATGGCATTACGAGATGCTGATGAAGTCGCCGCCGATATTATGATGTGGCGTTCAGAATTAGACAAAACATCAGAAGTCATGGAGGAATCATCGCGTGGCTAAGAGAGGTCGAACCATTCCAGAGTTGAGATGGCGAGATACCCCTGATTTTGTTGCCGTTGCTAATAGTTGGGGTGGAGATGCCATGACGAATCTGGTAAGACTTATCTGGCAAGGATACGATTTACTTCAAAAAGACGTTTTATCAGAAATTGACTGCACTCAAGCTGAGGCGCAATTGGAAAGAAGTATCACTCAACTTCTTGAACGCAGAATTCGTAGATCTATGACAGGATACGAACCGTATGATGTTCAACACGAAGTCTATGAATTGGAGACGATGCACTCAGCACAATCTCAACCGCCTCAGTATGATATTGCTTTTGTTTTGACAGCTAACGAAAGAATTATATTTCCTTTAGAAGCTAAGGTTTTGAGGTCAGACAAAGCAGTTGCTCCATATTGTCAGGATATTCAAAATGAATTTCTGACTTGCCGATATGCACCCTTCTCTAGCGCCGGAGGAATGCTGGGTTATCTTTTTTCGGGTCAGTCAAGCCAAGCATTTAAGAATATTGCCAATACAGTCCCCTGTACATTGTCTCATCATCCCGATTTTTCAAACCGCGACCATAAAACTTCTGAGCATCAGCGCCAAGTTCCGGTGGGTAAAAATTACCCCAGGGATTTTTGTTGTCACCATCTGATTTTTCAGATTTTTGGAAACGTCAATTCAGCAAATCAGGCGTTGCTAGATACATGAATTATTGAACTTGCATGATATAGAAAACATAGCCATACCAATCGGAATACTGCTGATAGATTTCTATCTCTTGGAACTCATTATCGATATCCTGATTCGCTTGCGAATCATCGCTGTATTTCTGGCGTAAATCATCGAGTCTTTCCTTTAAGGGAGTATAATAATTGTCCCACCAGGATGATTCGGGAAGGACAAAATGACAGATTTGGCGATACCCTGACGCTTTTATATAGCATTACGCACTGGGGTTAGGACAAATGAAGAAAATTTAAAATCGCTCAATCCCTTGATGATCAAGCTTTTTTCTTCCCTATTCCCTATTCCCTATTCCCTATTCCCTGGCGCGTAGCGCTATATCATAAATGATCACGCGATCGCACTCCGCCAACCGATACCCTGTCCATACTATACCAGCGAGTCAGATACCCACATTTTCTCCTCAGCTAGAGTTTACTTCTGCTTGTGTCTGAGGACTGAACCTGCACCAATGGTACTAATCACCAGTAGCCCTAATCCTGTTGCTGGTTCGGGAACGGTAGTCGGTTCTTCTAGAGTAACCAATTCGTACCTGAGATTATCAAAAGCAAATTCTTCGTATCCCTCGTTAAACGTTATCTCAGCACGCAAAAACGGTGTGTTACTTTCGATACCAAAGAAACCACCCAAAAATTCAGGATCGGGTTGAGCATCACCCGAAAGCGTTCCCAGAAGGTTATCTGCAGCATCGAATAATTTCACCGTCACAGCATTTGCCAAAACCTCTTCATCAATAGGAACATCAAGGGGAAACCCTTCGTATTCACTTAAAGCAAAGCCAAATCCCAAGCGATTTTGGAGTTCGGGAAATATGACCGAGAGTAGCTCACCATCGAGATAAGGCTTGACGTTAGTACCATCAGGATAAGGGGGAGAGGTGATGGCTTCACAGCTTCCGGCAAGATTCAATGTAATGCTGGGTTGAGTGATGTTGTTGGTTTGAGGAATATTCGTGCTGTCGTAGAGACGACCTAAATGGATAACGTCGTCGATTATAAAATGAGGCGGTATGGTGAGCCCATTCCAGAATTCACAACCCTCAAAATGTCCAAGTCCATCAGCATAGTCAACCAAGATTTCCTGTCCGGAAAAATCATCGATTCCGATGGATTGAACCGTTGCCGGAATCGGCTTGGTGACCGTTCCTCCCCAGTCAAGGACAACGCCATCATCTCCTGGCTCAGCGCGGAAAATACCACTCGAACCGTCAGCTAGTTTTGCCAAAAATGCGACTTCACCTGCATCATTAAATCCTTTATTGGAGAAGGCTAAGCTAGTCACCGTAGAGCCAAAAAGTGGATCACCAATAGCAATCACCTTATCCGCAACGGGGTCAGAGCCGGTAAAAATCCCGTACTCTCCAGTGTCGAGTTGAGCGCCAAACGCTACAGTACCATTATTGTTGATGGCAGGACCATCAAGTAATACAAAAGTCCCGTCATCTCTGACCCTGCTAGAGGAAAAGGAACTGAATAGACCTCCAGTATCGGCGATGGTAGATAAAGAACCGTTGCTGCTGGTGAAGATGCCAGCGCTGCCATCATCTAGGGAAGCCCTGAAAGCCAGAGTCTCCTCATCGTTAAGTGAAAGGGTATGAAAGTCTTTGAATAAACTGTTGGTATCGGCTATTGGGGTAATTGAACTACTAGTAAAAATACCACTGCCCCCGCCCTCTAATAACGCTTCAAAAGCAACAGTTCCATTGTTATTTAGCGCCAACCGACCACTGTCGTCAGCCATGATTGTACGTCTGGCACCATCGCCAGTAACGATGGAAATGACATAATCATTGATATAATCATCATATTCTCTGAAAGCGACACTACCCTGGTTGTTAATCGCAACATCTCCGAACAGGATTCCGTCTCCAAAAAAACTTGTGGAATCTGTAGCAATAGTAGTAAAAGCGCCGCCGTTGCCAGTTGAGAGATTAAAAATAGGAGAACTGGGAGAACTGCCTTGTTCCACAAAAGCGACAGTATTGCTGTCGTTAATATCCTCAATCTGAAATTCCCCCATATTAGGGGTAATGCGGTTGAGTGATGCGCCATCGCCTGTAAAGATGAACTCCCGATTATAGTGGGTACGGTAAAAAGCGGAGGGTACAGGCCATTGGTCTAAGTCCAGTTTAGCCTGAAAGGCTACAGTTCCCTGATTGTTAATGGCGGGAGTGTTGTAAATATAAGTGTAATCATTAAAGTTATAGGGGCCGCTATCATCAAAAATGCGACTAAAGGTATAGGCATCAGCGTTTCCCGTCGCTAATAAGCTGAAGGTTAGACCCACGGCTGTTGCCATGGATAAGTGATTAATCATTGGGTGTTTCATCAGGATACCTCAAAGCAAGAAGTTGACTATAGAAGTTGGAGGGGTAGAGGGTTCGCCTATTATGAACCTTCTGTGCTTTCCAGGTACTTCCCTGCTTTTAGGATATTCTACCTCAGGTTGGGCAACAGGTTAATCATGTTGAGCTAGGAGAGGCGAGAAGGAAATACCTGCGGTTAAGCTGTCTTAAGCTGTCTGTTTTCAACAGGCTGGAAATATTTAGATGAGGTCGAGTCACCTACCATGCGTACTATTGTTGCCAGCCAAAAACACAAAACTAGAAGTCTTACTCTTTATTATTCTCCCAATACGATTGAAAGGCTGTGAAGATTTGATGAAGACTTGGCAATTAGATGAAGCTTTTGTAAAGATGGGGTAGGGTTGATGAAGCTGGGTTAAGGCAAATAACGCTCATTGGTCTCAACTTAAGGGACTGCCCCTACATCGATCGTGGAGAAGGCAGAAGCTGAAAGTCTTGCCTAGCTGCTATGTTCTGCTCTGCAAGGAGATTCTCACCGCACAGCGAGCCAGATGCCCACAGGACACAAGGTACTATGACATGTTTCAATGGGTGACAATACCGCTAAAAAGGAGACAGGGTGTAGGGTGTAGGGTATTGGGTATTGGGTGTGGGGAAATTTCACTCCTGTTTATAATCTCAAGGAGAGACTTGGGGAGCATCTTGATCCTCATTTTTTTATCCCGAACCGCCAGAACCGACCCGAAAAATCCCATCTAATCCTTGATCTTCCCGAAACCCTACCCCCTACACCCCACACCCCACACCCTGCCTACCCTTCACGTCCTTTGTCACCCCTTCAGATGAAATTTTTTCTCCTCAGCTAGAGTTTACTTCTGCTTGTGTCTGAGGACTGAACCTGCACCAATGGTACTAATCACCAGTAGCCCTAATCCTGTTGCTGGTTCGGGAACGGTAGCTGGTTCTGTAAGATCAACCAATTCGTACCTGAGATTATCAAAAGCAAATTCTTCGTATCCCTCGTTAAACGTTATCTCAGCACGCAAAAAAGGTGTGGTACTTTCGATACCAAAGAAACCACCCAAAAATTCAGGATCGGGTTGAGCCTCACCGGAAAACGTTCCCAAAAGGTTATAGGCCTCATCAAATAATTTAACCGTAACAGCATTTGCCAAAACCTCTTCATCAATAGGAACATCAAGGGGAAACCCTTCGTATTCACTTAAAGCAAAGCCAAATCCCAAGCGATTTTGGAGTTCGGGAAAGATCAGCGACAGTTGCTTACCCTCAAGCCCAAATGTAATGTTCGGTGAGGTAACGTTATTGGTATTGAGAACAGCCTCGCTGTCGTAGAGATGGCCGAGATGGAAAACATCGTCGATGATAAAATGAGGTGGCATGGTATAGTAATGACCAAAAGGCTGAATACCATCAGGATAATCAAGCCAAGTTTCCTGTCCGGAAAAATCATCGATTCCAATCAGGTTAAACGTTCCCGGAATTGGCTTAGCAACGGTTCCTCCCCAGTCAAGAACAACGCCATCGTCTCCGGGATCAGCGCGGAAAACACCACTAGAACCATCCGCTAGTTTCGCCCAGAATGCGACTTGACCTGCATCATTAAATCCTTTATTGGAGAAGCCTAAGCTGGTCACGGTAGAGCCAAAGAGTGGATCACCAATAGCAATCACCTTATCCGCAACGGGGTCAGCCCCGGTAAAAATTCCGGACTCTCCGGTTTCAAGTTGAGCGCCAAATGCTACAGCACCATTATTGTTGATAGCCGGACCATCAATTGATACAAAACTCCCGTCACCTCTGAATGTATTAAAGAAAAAGGAATTAAATGCTCCGCTAGTATCGGCAAGGGTTGTGAAGGAACCGTTACTACTGGTGAAGATACCTGCACTTCCATCATCTAGCCAAGCCGAGAAAGCCAGAGTATCTCCATCGTTAAGTGAAAGGTTGCCAAAGGATTTGAATGACCCATTAGTGTCGGCTATGGGGGTAATTGAATCTTCATTACCAGTAAAGATCCCGCGATCCCCGCCATCTAATAACGCTTTAAAGGCTACAGTTCCCTTATTATTCAGGTCAAATTGATCAGAGAGAGACTTAAAGGAGCCACTGGTATCAGCAATGGTTGTACGTGTTACACCATCGCTGATCATTAAGCCAAACATCACACTATCACTAGGTACAAAATCTTTGAAGGCGACATGGCCATCGTTGTTAATAGCGACATCTCCGAATAGGTCATCGAATATACCATAGGTAGTTGAATCGGTGGCAATATGAGTAGAGGTGCTACCATTGCTAGTTGAGAGAACCCATCCAGGAGCGCGAGGAGAACCGACTTTTGCCACAAAAGCGACAGTATTGCTATCATTAATATCCTGGATCTGAAATTCCCCCCTATGAGGGGTAATGGGGGTAAGTGATGTACCATCACCGGTAAAAATGAATTCCCGATTATAGTTAGTAAAATAGTAATAATTACCTAGAGGCAATTGGTCTATGTCCAGTCTAGCGGTAAAGGCTACAGTTCCCTGATTATTTATGGCGGAATTTCCTATTCCTATACTGTTATAGGGACCGCTATCATCAAAAATGCGACTAAAGGTATAGGCGTTAGCGTCTCCCATCGCTAATAAGCTGAGGGTCATACCCATTGCTGTTGCCATGGATAAGCGATAAATGGTTGGGTGTTTCATTGGGATACCTCAAAGCAAAACGTTAACTGTAGAAGTTGGAGAGGTGCAGGGTTAGTCTATCATGAACCTTCTGTGCTTTCTAGGTACTTCCCTGCTTTTGGGATTTTCCACCTCAAGTGGGACAACAGGTTAGTGATGTTGATTTAGGCAAGGCGATGGGGAAATACCTGCGGTTAAGCTGACTTTTTATACAGGCTGGAAATATTTAGATGAGGTCTACTCACCTTAAAGGTTTACTTTTTTGCCAGCTAAAAACGCTAAAATAGAATATCTACTCTCTATTATTCTCCCAACCGGGTTAAAAGGTTGTGAAGATTTGATGAAGACTTAGCCGTTAGATGAAGCTTGTGTGAAGATTGGGGGCGGTGGGCGAGTCAATAAAAGTGATCGGTTGTCCGATTAACTCGGATACAGAGACTCACCCCTACAGCCCTGACATTGGATATATATTTATTTAAAACTGTCGCACACCATAGGGGTAAGATAGATCGGGTTAACCTGTATCAATTCATCGCGCGATCGCATCCTGCAAGCCAATACTCTATCTCTGCTATTTCGGCGGGTAAAGGGCGACCCGATAAAATTGAGTGGACACCGTTTTTACTTGGTGCAAGCGGGTCGCCCCTACCGTTACAATTACCCTTCAATTCCACACAATCTATCAGCATTCACAACACAGGTGGAAGTCCCACGTCTCTGGGCTTGACAAACTTACCATTAAACCCAACGGCTTTCCCTTCAATTGTTCTGGCTTCGGCTAATTCTCGCCGCAGTTCTGCCTTTTCCATTCCATCCTCTGTCCCCGCAATAATATAAATCAGTAATCGGGCGGCTAAGTCCCGTCCTGATACCATGATCCGCTTCTTATTCGGGTCAAATAACACCCCATACCACAGGGATTGGGGCGTCTCCATCTGACTAAATCCTCCTTCGGTATCGTATTTACAGAGTTTCTTAAATACCGTTTTTAGCGATAACTTTTTCTGAAATACTACAATTCCTAACGCTTGGGTAAAGGCAATTTGCCCCACGGGACGGAAGAGGATATTCCCCTCACCGCCATTGTTCTCAAAGCTGAAGCGGCGTAACTGGGGGGTTTCTTCTCCTTGTTCTAACCGTTGATAACTGGGTAAGCTGGCTAAGTGGTCAAAAAACTGATTAAAGGTGTCAATTCCCGCTTCTAATTCCTCATCATCGGGACGCATCGGGATTAACCCTTTCTTCTCCGGCGGTTTCCAGTGGGGAAATTGATGGTCTAGATACCGTTGAGACATTTCATTTAACGCCTGGAGGGTGGTTAATACAGTGGATTTGGCGGCGACGGTGGCGCTATCCCAATTAACACGGGGATTGCGTCCAGGGACTTCTTTTAATAAGGGATGGTTGACGGCAATTTTGCGGGCGACGATGGAAAAGCCGTCATTTTCATTTAATAGCGCCAGTTGTCCTTTACTTAAGCGTAATGCCATTAAGTTGACGTGGACAAAAATAGACCGGACGCGCCGTCTTGCGGCTTCTCGGGTTTCGCCTTTGGCGACGGCGGGGATAAATTCGATGCCGATTTTTTCCTGGGCGAGACTTTGTAAGTAGGCGGGCTTGAGTTGGTATTCGTCGATGAGGTCGTCTATGGTGATTACACTGCCCACGGGTTTCTTGTTTTTGTTGTAACGTTGCAATCTTCCGGTTTTGAGTAAGGTCATTAGTCCCTGAACACCCATGAGTCGGTGTTGACCATCTAGGGCGAAGATGGACACGGAAGGGGATATATCTAGGAGTCCCACGGTTTGGTTTTGGTCGAGGGGAATGAAATCTGCGGCGGATTGGCGGGCGCGTCCTTGTTTATCCCATTCCTTAGCTTTGGGATTGTCTACCCAGGTGGGGCTGTGAACGACGAGAACGGCGGGGAATTTGTGGGCTTGGCGGGCGGCGAGGTATTGGGTGAGGGGGGCTTGACGGGACCAGTCGAGGGGTCGTTGCAGGATTTCATCGACGGTTTCTTCATCCCGGATGACGTTATCGGTTTGGGGGTCGAATTTTTGCCGGAATAAGGGAAGTTGGGAGGCGAAGCGGACGCGGCTATCTAACCATTCGAGGGTGACAGACCCGATAAAGGCTTCGGTACTCCCCATCTGGGTTTTCTGGACGAGAAGGCGATCGCTTCTGGCTAAATGGCGATCCAATAGCAGGGCTAGCGCCTGTCGATCCTGGCTGTCTTGTTCCAGGATTTGGCTGGCGATGTCTGCTTTTGGCTTGTCAGGGCTACTCATCGGTTTTATACTATTTTAGTCCGTTTTTAAAAATAACTGATTTAATATTTTTATGTCAAACAGGTTTTTAAAAACCAAAATTGTGCCATACTGAGGTTAGGGGAGTATTGCCGAGTCATCTTTGGATCACCAGAGGGCTTCCCTAATGCATCAACGAAATACCTGTGAGGGCGTGTAGGGGCGGGTTTAGGAACTAGGGCTAGCTTGTGACCGATAAATGAACAACAAAACCCGCCCTGACCCAAAATTGGAGTGATTAAAATGAATGATTCAGTAAAGGTTTTAGACCCGAATTCTATCGAGGCGTATCGGACACGAGTGCAGTTACTAGCAGGTGAGTTGAACGCTGCAAAAAATCAGGTTGCGCGTGTGAATATTGCCTTAATGTTAGCGGATGCAGCAACAACATTAGCACGGCTGGAACACGATGAGTTACAAAATCAAAATTCCTAATCGGTAAATCAATGTAAATCAACCCAACTTTATTACTAAACCTATGACCAAGGACAAAGGACAAATGACCAAGGACCAAGGACTAATTCCTTCCTTCGAGTACGTTTTACCCGCCATCCGAGGGATTCAAGCGGGACGGGAATATTATGTGTCGATGTGTCCAGTGCGATTTATTCCTAAGCTGTTTGCGAGGGAGGATGAAGAGAATCCGCCGGATCAGAGAGTGGCGCGATCGCTAAATTCTAAACGAGTCCCAGATATTGCCAACTATATATTGAATAATCCGGATAATTATACCGTTTCCGCGATTACCGCCGCCATTGACGCTGATATTAATTTTGAACCGATTGGTACAGAGAAAGCAGGGCGAAAAATGGGGCGCTTACGAGTTCCCATGGATGCGCGATTTCAGATTACCGATGGACAACATCGCTGCGCGGCGTTTGAATGGGCGCTGAAGCAGAATCCGGCGTTGGGGTATGAGACGGTGGCGGTTATTTTAGTGTTGGATATTGGCTTGCGCTATTCCCAGCAGATGTTTTTGGATCTCAACCGTTATGGGGTTCATCCAGATGCGTCATTGGCGATTCTCTACGATCATCGCCATCCCCAGGCGACTGTGGTCAAAGCAGTGATTAGAAATATTAATGTGTTCCGAACCCTAACAGATAGGGAACATCGGACATTACCCGTGCGATCGGGGAAGCTATTTACGCTGCATACCCTCTATAATGCTACCTCTATGCTGTTGGCGGATTGGCAGACGGCTGACTTGGAACAGCAGATTGATTTGGCAATCCGGTATTGGCAAGCAGTGAGTTATTGTATTCCAGATTGGGAGGCGGTGAGACAACGGACTGTAAGCGCCAGGGAGATGCGCCAGGATTATGTTCATAGTCACGCGATCGCACTTTTGGCATTGGGGGCGGTAGGGTCAGTGTTACTCTCCGTTTATCCCCATAGCTGGGAGGAACGGTTGCAGGAATTGCGACGGGTTGACTGGTCCCGTTCTAATCCCGATTGGGAGGGGCGAATTATGGTCAAGGGTCAGATTTCGCGATCGCGAACCAGTGTCGGGCGCATGGTGGCTTATTTGAAAGGATATTTGGGTTTACCGTTAACAAAATGATCACCACTATTTACATCCAAGCTAATTTTGCCTTAGCTACACTCACCGCTATTCTGATCGGGCTGGCACTGGCTGAGATTTTGTAAGGTTTAGATGGGTTTTTGGGATTGGGGTCTTTTTTGATAATATTTCCCTGCCAAAGCTCACTGGCTGTTGACCAATCCAGTTGGGCAAGTTGGGAGACTTTTTCAGTGTCAAATGTATAAATACCTCGGTTCAATGTTAAGTAGAGCAAGCGTCCAAGAATGTCTAGTCCAACACTCCTACCTAAAATACAGTCTTCTTTGAATGTAGCAATGTCTTCAACAGTCAAGTCATCAGCATTAGTTTCACAAATGTATTGTGTTTGACTGCATTCTGAGAAAAACTGATTTAGGCAACTCGCTAAGGCGTCAGAGGCTTGATCAACGTTGTGTTCTTTCAGAGCATGATTTGGATCATTACTAAAGGCACAACTTACTAATTTAGCTATATAATTCGTTGTGTAAATCAATTTCCTTTTTGTAGATGGAGAATTTTTAATGCGTTCTGTCTTATCTTCAAACATGGAAACTTGCTCGATTAAATTCTTGGTAATGCCAACTGTACCTTCAAATTCACCAAAGGACAAAAGTAGAGATTTATCCAATGCTTTAGTTTGAGCCATATCTCTAAAATCAGTCTGGCATTGTCTAAAATCACCCTCTAAAACCAGCGTTATGGGAAAATCATTATCCGCAACTGACTCGCCATCAGGACTTTCTATGAGTTCGTGAATTGCACGCTTGCGATGCTGTCCATCCGTAACATCTAACTTAACACCACGAGGAATAATGACTAGACAAATTCCCCTGCCCAATTCGATTACCTCAATCTTCTCTGGATCAACATTGGCGGTTAGGGTTCCGACAATCCAGGGTTTGTCTTTACCAATACGATTGAGGATATAGTGTTTAATTTCATCCGTATGTCCTTTTACCTCTGGACGATTTTTACCCGAATCAGGATTGTTATCCGTGGAGGGTTTAGCTTGAAGAAGAGTAGGCAAATCATCGGCAGGAACGTTAATCTGGATCATTTGACGCTTGCCCTGCCGGAAAATCAGCCCAGGATAGCACTTTTGACGGTGATGCTTGGCAAAGTACGGCTCAAGCACTTCATCAAGCCGCTGATTGGATTCAGACTCGAGGAGGTTGTAATCAGACATATAAACCAATAAAATCAGTGAAACCTTATATATCTATTCTAATTATGTCTCGCTGGAAACGGAAACCGGGAAAATACGGACTTTGAACTATGACACAAGCCCATCAGACTTCTCTCTTCCCACCACGTACTGTGGCTGAGTTAGTGGAAGATATACAGAAGCTAACAGCAGAAATTCAAGATTTATACTGTCAAGATGAAATACCCTTCGTTATTGGCTGGAGTGGCGGGAAAGATAGCACAACTGTATTACAGTTAATCTGGAATGCGATCGCCGCATTGCCACCGGAAAAACGGAGGAAAAAGATTTACGTGATCACAACAGATACGCGGGTAGAAAATCCGATTGTCTCTACCTGGGTTCGTAAATCCTTGGAACGAATGAAGCAGGCGGCAAAAGAGCAAGAAATGCCGATAGAACCCCATTTGCTCTATCCGAAAACTGAACAAACATTTTGGGTAAACTTAATTGGCAAAGGATATCCAGCACCACGCAACCAATTTCGTTGGTGTACCGAACGTCTGAAAATTCATCCGGCTAACCATTTTATCCGTGAAGTCGTTCGCATGAATGGTGAAACAATTCTGGTTTTGGGTACTCGTAAAGCAGAAAGTGCTAAACGTGCTGCCACAATGGAAAAGTATCAAGCAGGTAGACTTCGCGATCGCCTCAGCCCTAATGGGAGTTTACCCAACTCTCTGATTTACTCTCCGATTGAAGATTGGCGCAACGATGAAGTGTGGCTTTATTTGATGCAGTGGCAAAATCCTTGGGGTAATAATAATAAAGACTTATTCTCCATGTATCAGGGCGCAACAGCCGATAATGAATGTCCTTTAGTGGTTGATACCTCAACTCCTAGCTGTGGGGATTCCCGGTTTGGTTGTTGGGTTTGCACCATGGTTAATAAAGATAAGTCCATGGAGGCGATGATCCAAAATGATGAGGAGAAAGAGTGGATGCAGCCTCTGCTGGATATTCGCAACGATTTGGATATTAAAGACGATCACGATAAGAGAGACTTCCGCCGTATTTACGGTAAAGTCGAACTCTTTGAACGCAATGTTGATGGTGAAATCTCAGTTAAACCGATTCATGGTCCCTATACGAAATACTGGCGGGAACATTGGTTAAGACGAGTTTTAGAAGCCCAAACCCATGTCCGGAATACTGCGCCCCCAGAGATGCGCGACATCACTCTGATTACCTCAGAGGAACTTAGTGAAATTCGCCGTATCTGGTTAGAAGAAAAGCATGAATTTGACGACAGCTTACCTCGCATCTATGAAGAGGTTACAGGCGAACCCTTCCAAGATTCCCGCCCTAGCGCCGAACGCAAACTTTTAGGGAGTGATGAATGGACAGTCTTAGAAGAAATCTGTGATGCGGATGAAATGCATCTGGAACTTATGGCAAAACTTCTAGACACTGAACGCCAATATCATACTAAATCCCGACGGGGTATTTATGAAAGCCTGGAAAAATGCTTTAATAGCAGTTCTCGTTCTAGAGAAGACGCAATTGACCACGCCCATTATCAGCGACACCTGAAAAATACGGTTCAAGATATCAAACAGGATTTATCGGACGTTCACGAATTGAGACAGGCTTGGGATAAGCCGAAGCAAGAGACATCTAAACAGCTATCCTGGGCGAGTTTGAAATTCCCTGAACCCGATTCTAAGGATACTGAAGATGTAGACGAATAGCCAAAACATTGTAGAGGCGTTGCATGAACGTCTCTACAACCGATATTCATATTCTATTTTGGGTTATGGTGCAAACAATTCCAGCAAGAACGATTACTTTACATGACCTGGAAACTAAATTTGGTCTTACATTCATTGAAGATGATCAGTTTTTCCGGGAATGGCAAGATGATTTACCCGATATTACCGACTCAGACAAGCAACGCCTTGACCGAGTAAAAGCTAGCTATATTCATTTACTCAAATATCCACCTCTGCTAGAAAACACGGTCAAAATGGTCATCCTGTCTCCTCTTCTGGATTTGGCGGGATTTTATTTACCGCCATTCCATATAAAATCCGAAAAATCGGTCGAAGTTTTGGCTGATGACGGTGACATTAAAGTTAGAGGAGAGATTGATGTCTTAGCTTTAGGGGAACCGATGTGGATTGCAGTGATTGAATCTAAACAAGCCGCATTCTCACTAGAGGTAGGTATGCCACAAATCCTAGCCTATATGCTAGCTAATCCCACAGCAGACACGCCAACTTATGGACTGATCACGAATGGCAGTAATTTCATTTTCCTGAAACTGGCGAACCAAGAAACAGAACAGTACGCTTTGTCTCGATTATTTTATATCCTTAATCCGGGAAATGACTTGTATAATGTGTTGCGAATTTTAAAACATCTCGCTTCGTTCGTAGTAGGCACTTTAGTGCCATAAGCGCTAAAGCGCTTACTACAAACTTACGACAAATACTTAAGTTAGTGACATTTATATTAGATTGAAGATTATCCCTGATTTTATACCCCCGTCCACATTAACCCCTGACTATGATATTCCTGGAACTCGCCCTGCAAAACTTTGGTCCCTATCAAGGGCGACAAGTCATCAACCTCCGTCCCAAAACCACTAATTCTACCCATCCGATTATTCTATTTGGCGGGATGAATGGGGGTGGAAAAACCACCCTGATGGACGCCATTCGCCTCACTCTCTACGGTTCCCGCGCCCAATGTTCCACTAGGGGGAATTTAAGCTATAACGACTTTCTCAATCAATGCGTTAACCGTAACACTCCCCCCACAGAAAAAACCCGTATTGAATTAGCCTTTGAAGTCGTAGAAGAGGATAAACCTAGGATTCTCAGAATTGTTCGCTATTGGACAAAAGACCCCAAAGATGGGAAAGACACTTTGGGTATTTTAGTCGATGAAGAGTGGCCCGATAAAGCCCTGGCAAATACCTGGGATGACTATATCGAAAATCTGCTTCCCTTGGGTATCTCCAACCTGTTTCTCTTTGATGGGGAACAAGTCAAAGAACTCGCGGAACTGGAAACCCCACCTCCTCTAGTGGTAAGTGCGATTCAATCCCTGCTGGGGTTAGAATTGGCTGAACGCTTGTCCACAGATTTAGATATTCTGGCTAGTCGCAAGCGCCGGGATATTGCCAATCAGAAAGAACTGGAAACCTTAGATAATATTGAAGCCAAACTTATTGACCAAAAAGAAAAACAGGAGGCGGCGACACAAGACTTAAGCGCCCTAAAATCTAAACTGGACTATGCCGCAAAAGAACAGCAGTTAGCCTCGGATAAATTTGTCTCCGAAGGCGGTAAACTTGCCAGCGAACGCAGTCAACTGGAAGCCCAATCGGAAATACTGATTGAACAAGCAAATCAGGTGCGTCAAGAAATGCGAGACTTGGCGGCGGGTGTACTTCCCTTGTCTCTGATTTCTCCGCTATTGAAACAAGCGAAAGCCCAAGCCGAACAGGAACAAAAACAGCACCAAGTTAAACTGACGCGGGATGTGTTAAAAGAACGGGATACTCGGTTAATTCAGTATATTAAAAAGATTTCCTTGACACCTAAGCGAGTCAATCAGATTCAATCGTTTCTAGAGACTGACAACCAAGAACTGGATCAAGAAATTGCCGCCCAAGATGAACCGTGGTTATTGGCAGATGAAGCCGCTATCACTCGCCTAGAAACCCTGCTGAACTATGAACTTTCAACCGCCCAAACCAACGCCCAAAGCCAACGAGAACGTCTGCAAACCCTAGAAACTGAAATCGATGCTTTAGAACGGCAAATTGCTACGGCTGCATCGCCTGAAGCCTACAACACCCTGAAACAGGCATTTACTGACGCCCAAAATCAAGTGGTTAAGGTTAAAGCGGCTTACGAAAATGCTTCTCGCCGTTGTGAGGAAATCAAGAACCAAATTGCCAAAACGAAAAAAGAGTTAGAAACCTATGCGGATGAAACGATTAAACTGAAAAATAATCAGCATATTATTAATTCTATTGCCAAGGTGCAAACCACGTTAGAATTATTTCGGGAGAAATTAACTCTGAAAAAACTCAACAAACTGGAAATCGAAGTTACCGAATGCTTCCGTTATCTGCTGCATAAATCAGACTTAGTTCACCGCGTCGCTATTGACACCCAAAGCTTTAGCCTGTCTCTCTATGATCCGGAAGGACAACCGATTCCCAAACATCGTCTCTCTGCGGGGGAAAAACAATTGTTAGCGATTTCCTTTCTGTGGGGACTCGCCCGTGTTTCTGGACGCCAGCTTCCGGTGGCGATTGATACACCGTTAGGACGGTTAGATTCCTCTCACCGGAGTAATTTAGTGGAACGGTATTTTCCCACGGCGTCTCATCAAGTTATCCTGTTATCCACGGATACTGAGATTGGACAAACTGAGGTAAAACGCCTGCGCGAATTAGACGCCATTGCCCAAGAGTATTGCCTGAATTATGACCCGAAAGAACGGCAAACGATTGTGGAACCGGGTTATTTTTGGTAAGAATTGGGGGAGAATGGGTTGGGGTGGTTTCGCGATACGTTCTGTCGAACAGGCTTCGCCAACGCCTTTTCCCGGCTGATTCCTATCGGGGCTAACGACAAGGTAGAGGGCGGAATGCATAAGGCATAAGGGATATATAGCGCTACGCATTGAGGTTAGGACAATAAAATTGGGTAAAAAGGGAATAGGCAATAGGCAATAGGCAATAGGGGAATGTCCTCACGTATACCCGTAGTGCTATAACGATAAAGTACCCCAGCACCAACCTTTCTGGGCGCAAGCCTTGCGCCCCTACACCCTACACCCCTACACCCCACACCCCACACCCTACACCCCTACACCCCTACACCCCCACACCCTACACCCCTACACCCGCCCTTATTTGGCATCTCCGGGTTTTTTTAATGTCGCCAAATATTTACTCAGCGCTTCTGCTAACTCTTGTTCTGGGGATTGCTTTTTCGCTGGAGGTTTTTTCTTCGGTGCAAAGCCACCAAAGAACCACATCCAAAACAAGGCATACATTGCAATTATTACAAAACCAGACATCATAACAATAAATCCTAAAAGACACTCGTGAAACAAGTCTGCTGAAATTCTTCGCGATAGAATAAATTCTATCCGGATAAAATTCAGCTAGTTAGCACCCTCTTTTAGCGATTTCAATACAATTTTATCCTCTATTATTTCAATAGTCTGGTTTTCTACCTGAATTTGGGGATTGAATCCAGTTCTTAAAACCTCAACCTCAGGCGCTGTCCCGGATTGAACCGTCATCACCACAATAAAGCGATCGCGCCCTGTAGCTTGAATCATTCCCCCTGTCTCACTAGGGATAAATTCCAGGTTCACGTCAGAGGGTGTAATAAAAATCCCCTGCATCGTCGCCCCGGATTCCGCCTCTAGGGTAAACTGTTGATCCTGAATCGTTACATTTTCCTGGGTATGCATAATCCAGGTTTGATCTTGTCCTTCGGCGTCAACCACCTGATCCACGAGGACAAACAACCCCGGTACACCGGATGCACCACTATAATCTACTGCGAGCGATCGCAACCAATTCTGGTGTTGTAAACTAACCATACCTGACCCATCGGCACTTGCCTGAAATCCTGTCAGTTTCGCCGTCTTCCCTGCCTGTTTTTCCGGTAACAACACCACATTTTCGTCTCTCTGTGTCCCATCAGAGGCAGATCCCGCCGTCGCCCAGCGCCCTCCTAAGCCCCAAATCCGGAAACTTCCCGCATCGGGAAATGACCAATGTCCGCCTTTGGGTTTCTCTCGCTTGACAAAAATACTGGTAACAAAATCATTTTCATCTCGCCACTGATTGCGGAACGTAAAGAAGCCTTTTTGGGCATCCACCACTACCCGCCCCCATACCTCTGCGGGGTTCTGGGGGGTTACGTCTTGGGGATATTCAGCGAAAACATACGCGGCTTCATGGGGTAACTCAATGCCAAAACTATTATCCCCATTCCTCCCCCAATGGCGGTTAAAAAACCACATTACCCCCGGTAGCAGCCGTTCCGGGACTATCCCCAATCCTACTGCAAACAGAGAACCCGTGGGGCTTAAGCGATGACGCCCATAGCTGGGAATCGCCACTTCCCCGTCTTCACCTACCATCCGGGTTACATACTGAGGTAGAAACCAAGCCCCATGCGATCGCGTGACCAAATCTTCCCCTAACACCGTCTGATACGCTTGTAAAAAGGGCATCACCGTGAGAAACCAGGGTTCGGTACTGTAATGATCACCCTCAGACCCAAAACCGCGATCGCCAATGCCAATGGTAAGATAGCGTTTAATATTCCGTTCCGCCACTTTCAGCCAACGCCGAGTCTCTACATCCCCCTCCTCCAGTAGCGCCAACGCCGCTAACCCAGCCGCCCCTCGCGCCCTCGCATTCCAGTTACTCGCCGGGTTAGGATTCCAGCCATCACCTGCCGTTCCTTTCACCAGCAGGGCGGTTTGAGTCGCTAACCAATCGGCTACCTGTTGTACCTGTTCCTCATCCCAAGCCGAGTGACACAAATCATACGCCAACGCCACACCTGCAACTACTGTAGAATGTTCCAGTAAACGGTGTCCGGGTTGGTTCATGGAATTAACCGTAATCTGCCAAGCGGTTGCAGCAGCAGCTTGATCCTGCTGGATTAGGGAGAGGAAACAATACCCAGCCGCGTGATAGCCCCCGGTTGGCACATAGCCATCGTAATAGATGGGTTGATCAAGACTCCGTTGCAACTGTGCCAGAATTGCCTCACCCTTGGGCGTCTTAGCCTGTTGACGCAATTGGGGAAGTTGATCTGGGCGAAAAATTAACCGAGGATGTTCTTGGGGGCGCAGAGGACGATGATTTGCCACAGGTTTTGACCAATGGGGGCGAATAATTCCCTGGACTTCTCCCTTGACAGGTTGGTCATTTAGGGTTCCAGAATAAGTGCCAATTAGTTGATTATCATCATGCAAGCGCACTTGGATATCATACTCTGCTTGTCCGTCCAAAGATTGCCAAGGATCAGGATAAATTTGCATCTGCACATCCAGATTCCATAACCGTCCCCGTTGACTCCTCTGGAGAATTCCCTGATGATCCGCCTGATTGAACTTTGGCGCAAATCCCCACACCTCGCGATCGCACTTATTCGCATCACAGACTAAATCGAGGATAATATCCTGATAAACGGGTTCCCCTTCCCAGGTTTTCCATACCCCACGTTTCAGGGTTAAACGGATATCCCCGGATAACATAGCTGGATCAATCATTTCTGCTGGGGAAGGATGAGAACCGCCTAGCCAGAAGAGAAATGACGCAGCTATAAAATAGAGGATTTTGTTATTCGTCATTTGTCATTGGTCATTGGTCATTGGTCATTTGTCATTGGTCATTTGTCATTTGTCATTCGTCATTCGTCATTCGTCATTCGTCATTGGTCATTGGTCATTTGTCATTGGTCATTTGTCATTGGTAAGGCGTCTGTAGGGGCGACCCGCTTGCATAAATTAACAACTCTCATCCACTCAATTGGATCGGGTCGCCCTCTCCTCAAACTGATGCTACACAAACGAGTTTCTCCTTTGGTCTCCCCCATGGAACAAAAAGCAAAGCATCCTTTGGTCTCCCCCTTTTGAAGGGGGACGGGAGGGGGATCTAAAAGGAAAGAGGGGGATCTAAAAAGTGGAATACCAATGCTTGATAAAACCAGATAACCCTCTATCGTTGAGCATGAATATAGTCTACAAAATAGAATCGGGGTTCTAGCCAAACTTTCAACCAAGTGAATCCAGCCAAACCCAAAAATGCCATAACCATTAACGGTAAACCCAGACGCAATCGCAACACATCGGGAAGTAAAGCAACGCCAGAAACTGTTAACACAAAGCCCCCCAAAAGTACAACTTGTAAACGCTGCACCGTTTTCAAAGCGGTGCTACAGCTACGACAATGCTGAGTATGTTGTCGATAACGATCCAGCACTTCCTGGCGGTTATCGTTGATAGAAATTGTATCTGAAGAATTTAGCCCCACCTGCTTCCAAGGTAAAGTTCCTTGGCAGTATTTATCAAACCATTTACGAAACTCAATCACAAAGCGATCGGCACTGGTTAGCAATTTATAAGCCGTTTTCCAACTTTCCTCTGATTGGCGTTGTTGGAAAAAACGTTCTTGTTGATGCAACAAAATCATATCCCCATCCAGTACCAGATTGCGGACAGTGATATGATTCCACCAGCGAGGGGTTAACCGCGATAATGTTTTGGCAAAATTACGCGGAAACTGAGCTACTATCCGTGATTTACCGGGAGCAACTGGGATACAGTAGGTTACCAATCCTACCTGCTTACCTTGATCGCCAAAACTGATAGCATATTCCAAATAACAAGGCGGTTCAAATGTCATTTTTGTGTTAAAACGTCCGACAGTATTCCCCTCAATTCGATTGGCATTTGATTGGACAATTTCAATAGCAATGGGCTGGGCTTGATCGCGATTTCCCTGAACACCGTGATGGGCAAAGGGAACATGGCTAGGATCAGCAATATTTTCCACTAAGGTTTGCCAATCATAGTCTAAGTCACGCACCATCGAAGACCAAACAAACCCTTTACTGGCATCAACTTGAGGCGACAAGGGGCGAGGAGTAGCCGCCGCTAGTTCTGGGGAATCGGCATGGGGCCACACCCAAAGTAAATCATTTTCCTGGCAACAGGGAAGGGTTTGTATACAGATATTATCTTGATTCTTGGTCACGAGTTGGGGATTTTCGGCTTGAGGAATCTGAGTACAGATGCCTTGAGAATTAAATTGCCAACCATGATAACTACATACCAACTTTCCTGTCTTTTCATCAACACGCCCTTCGCTTAAGGGTGCTAACCGATGAGGACATTGATCGAGAAAAACACGATAGGTTGGTGAAGAAGGCGGTTTCCAAATCACCAAGCGCAACCCCAAAAGGGTGACGGGAGTGGGTTGTTTGGGGTCGAGATCTTCAACCGGCGAGAGGGGATACCAATGTTGAAAGAAGTTAAATTCGCTTGACATAAGTGGGTTATCCTATAAAAAGGTAAAAAACGGAAGGCTTTAAGGTTTATGATACCTGCTTTTTACCCCATGTTAATAGGTCTGACTTGTCACGGCATGTGGCGCAACGCGAGTGTTGAATTGTGTAGGGGCGGGTTTCACTACTATCTTTTCGGTGACACCCGGATGTGACTAAACCCGCCCCGACTCAGGTTTCTTGCATTAATTAACAACCCTAGAAACAGGGCGAGTTTACATAAGTTACCCGTTTTGGCTGACAGGTTATCGGTAAAACCCGCCCCTACAGACGGTCGGATTGCCCTCTCCTCAATTTTTACTTGACACTATAGCACGTCAGTGATATTACTTATGCCCGCCAATAGTTCTGCTATTCATAACCGATACCACTCTTATCCAAGGAACGTTTAGACGTAAATTAAAATTAACTAAGTCTAAATTATCTATCATTTCCTATAATTTTATAACTTCCAGGAAAAAAATACTGGCACAAGCGAAAAAATTGAGCTAGATCCTTCCTTAACTCTTACTCCCATGAAATCTGCTCAATGGTGCTTTAACTGGTTGTTTCTGCTTGCGGGTTTAATGTTGGTGGCGAAGACAGCGCCGACTACGAACGCTGAACCAATTACCGCCGCCCCTGATGGTACGGGGACAATTGTCACACCGAATGGTAATCAGTTTGATATTTCGGGAGGGAGTTTGGATGCAGATGAGGTGAATCTCTTCCACAGTTTTCAGGAATTTGGCTTAGATGCAGGACAAATTGCTAATTTTTTGGCGAATCCGAATCTGAGGAATATTTTGGGGCGAGTGGTTGGAGAGAATCCCTCGCTGATTAATGGGTTGATTCAGGTGACGGGGGGAACACCGAATTTATATTTGATGAATCCAGCCGGGATTGTGTTTGGGGAAAATGCTCAATTAAATGTTCCCGCCGATTTTATCGCCACAACCGCGACAGGTATTGGGTTTGGCGATAATCTTTGGTTCAATGCATTGGGGGATAATAATTATTTGCAATTGGTAGGAAATCCCAATCAATTTGCCTTTGATTTATCCCAATCGGGGACAATTGTCAATGCTGGAAATTTAGCCGTTTCTCCAGGACAGAATTTAACTCTATTAGGGGGAACCGTGATTAACACCGGGGAACTAACTGCACCAGGGGGACAGATTACGATTGCGGCGGTTGAAGGGTCAAATCGGGTCAGGATTTCTCAATCGGGACAGTTACTATCATTAGAGATTACTGCGCCTCGGAATCAAGACGGGGTATTATTGCCAATCACGCCGTTAGATGTAGCCGAGTTATTAACGGGTTCAGCAGAAAAAGTCGAGACAGGGGTTGATGTTACCGCATCGGGAGAAGTGCAACTGGCTGATTCTCCGATAACGCTGCCAAACGAAACAGGAGTCGCGATTATATCTGGCACAATCGATGTTTCCACGATTGACGAAACCGTTGGCGAAACCGTTGACGACACCGTAGGGGCGCACCGACGTGCGCCCTCCTCCTCCTCACCCTCAATTGGCAATGAAATCAATATTATTGGTAAAAAGGTTGGCTTACTTTCCGCCAATCTTGACGCATCTGGTATCAATGGTGGCGGTACAGTAAGAATTGGGGGAGATTATCAAGGGGAAGGTACAATTCCCAATGCTGATATCACGTTTGTTAGCGAAGATTCAACCATTAATGCAGATGCTTTAACCGATGGGAATGGGGGACGGATTATTGTTTGGGCAGATGAATCCAGCCGATTTTATGGAACACTTACAGCACGAGGCGGTAGCGAAAGTGGTAATGGTGGTTTTGCTGAAATATCGGGCAAAAACTATCTTGATTATGCTGGCACAGTTAACTTGTCAGCGATGCAAGGTGAATTTGGAATATTACTCTTAGATCCAGAAAATATAACAGTTATGGCAGGTGGAAATAATCCCAATCAACTAGCTGCAAATGATGCATTTAATGATCCTGGAGAAGATAACCAGATTAACAATGGCACGATTAATGCTGCCGTGGCAAATGTAATTCTGCAAGCGACTGACACTATTACTTTTAATGCACCGATTAATATTAGTGAAAGCGGGGTCGGGCTTACTGCCCAAGCTAATAACGAGATTGCCGTTAATCAGAACATCAGAACGAATGGGGGTAATGTTACCCTTAATGCTGATTTCGATAACATCAATGGTGGTCTTCTCGCCATCACCAATGCCACGATTGATACGGGAGGTGGAAATTTTATCGGCAGTGGCAAGGGTAATGCTGCCTCTACTGCTGGCGTTACTATTAATAATAACAGTACCATTACCACTGGAGACGGCAGTATTGATATTACAGGTACGGGAGGTGACGGTGGTGACAACAATTTCGGTATTGTTGTGAACGATAGTAGTGTAATAGAAACAACTGGAACAGGGACGATTACTCTAACAGGTACAGGTGGAAATGGGATAGATAATAATGACGGAATTAGTATTAGTAATTTAAACTCCCGTATTTCTTCAGTGAATGGAACGATTAGCTTAACAGGTAATGGTGGTGCGGGAACGGGAGAATTCAACGATGGTATTTCTATTGTCGAGGGTAGTGCAGTGACATCCACCGAAAATGGAAATATCACCTTGATAGGTACAGGGGGAAGCGGAACGAATGGTAATGATGGCATAAAAATGCAAGATGCGGGTTCGATTGTTTCTTCAGTGAATGGAACGATTAGTTTGACCGGTAATGGCGGCGGTACGGGAACGGGAGAATTCAACGATGGTATTTCTATTGTCGAAGGTAGTACAGTGACATCCTCCGGAAATGGAAATATCACCTTGATAGGTACAGGGGGAAGCGGAACGAATGGTAATGATGGCATAAAAATGCAAGATGAGGGTTCGGGTGTCTTTTCAGTGAATGGAACGATTAACTTGACAGGTAATGGTGGTGAGGGAACGGGAGAATTCAATGATGGTATTTCTATTGTTGATGGTAGTGTGGTGACATCCTCCGAGAATGGAAATATCACCTTGATAGGTACAGGCGGAAGCGGAACGAATGGTAATGATGGCATAAAAATGCAAGATGTGAATTCGATTGTTTCTTCAGTTAATGGAACGATTAGTTTGATCGGTAATGGCGGCGGTACGGGAACGGGAGAATTCAATGATGGTATTTCTATTGTCGATGGTAGTGTGGTGACATCCTCCGCAACCGGAAATATAACCCTGACAGGTACAGGTGGAACCGGAACGGATAATAATGATGGGATAAGAATGGGAGATGCAGGTTCGACTGTTTCTTCAGTTAATGGAACGATTAACTTGACAGGTAATGGCGGTGCGGGAACGGGAGAATTTAACGATGGTATTTCTATTGTTGATGGTAGTGTGGTGACATCCTCCGGAACCGGAAATATAACCCTGACAGGTATAGGTGGAAATGGGACAAATAATAATAGTGGAATAAGACTAGGAGATGCGGGTTCGAGTGTCTCTTCTGTCGATGGAGATATCAGTATAACAGGTACAGGCGGTAATGGTACTGGAGACGAAAATCATGGTGTTTCGATTCGAGAGAGTGCTTTAGTACAATCAACGGGGACAGGTGCGATTGAAATTACAGGTACAACTAACGCAACCAGTAATGGAGTATTCGGTAACGATGGTATTTCTATTGTTTCTGGCGGCGGCGTAGAATCCACCGGAACTGGAAACATTACTCTCGTGGGAACAGGTGGACAAGGAATGATGAGTAATGAGGGTATTGTCGTTATTGAAGAAAACTCCAGAGTTACTTCAATCAATGGCGATATTTTTCTCCAGGGAACCAGTCAGGGAACCGGAACAAATCATTATGGAATTTGGGTTGGTGGGTTTAGTGTTTTAGGGTTTGGTGGCGGTGTTGTCCAAACAACGGGAACAGGTAATATTAGCTTAGAAGGAATTGTTAATGGTTCAGACAACACCAGCCAGGGAATTTTAGTTGGAGATGATGGTGGAATTGCCGCTATCGGATTGGGTAATATCAGTCTCACCGCTAATGAAATCAGATTGGGGACAATTCAAGGAAATAATCTACTTCAAGTACAACCCCTTGACCCCAATTTAGGCATGACGATTGGCAACACGATTAATGATACTCGCTTGAATCTCGATACCAATGAACTCAATAGTATCCAAAACGGGTTTGCTCAAATTGTTATCGGACGCGACAATAACACGGGTACAATAACCTTGGTGGGTGATGCGACATTTAATGACCCCGTTACCTTACAAGCCAACTCGATTAACCACACAGGCGGGACGTTATTCGGAAACGACAACGCCACACTGACATTACTCGCCAACCAAGATATCCGCACAGGCGATATTTTCAACCCCAGTCGCGAGATTCGTTTAACCAGCGATAACGGAACCGTTACTACAGGAAACCTGAATAGTTCAGGAAACAGCGGCGGTGATATTATAATTCAAGCAGAACAGGCGATTACAACAGGCGAAATTAATACAAGTGGGAGTATTGGCGATGGTGGTAATGTTATTTTAGACCCCAGGGGCGATATTCAAGTCAGTTCTATTAATGCACAAGGCGGGAGTAGTGGAAACGGCGGTGAGGTTGATATTACCACACAACAATTTTTCCGCGCTACGAACGATTTTAGTGACCAAAATGGGATTATTACCAGTATCTCTACAGCAGGCGGAATCGAAGGTGGCGATATTACAATTCGTCACGGCGGCGGTTTACGGGGAACTCCTTTTGATGTGGGAGATGGCACAACCAATGGGACAAGTGCAGCAATTAGCAGTGGTGAGTTTACTATCTTCCCATTTGAATCATTTCCAGGGAGTTTTACGTTGGGGAATATTCAGATTATTACCCCGACGATTACGGGAACTTGTCCACCCTATTGTTCCCAGACTGATGAAACTGAGGATATCACAAAAGAGAGTGAGATAATCGCGAGTTCCCCAGTTTTCAATCCAATAGCTGAAGCTGAAGCGGCGTTTACGAGTCAATATGAGGAGTATTTGGGGTTAGGGGATACGCCAATTATTACCTTGGCACAAGCCCAAGCGACGTTACAACGAATTGAACGGGTGGCTGGGGTGAAACCTGCGCTGGTTTATGCGATGTTTGTGCCAACTAATGCATCAGTTAAGGGTGGGGATGTGAAGGGTTTAGGGAAACGCAGAGGAACGCAGAGGTTGGCGCAGAGGTTCGCAGAGGAGGATGGTGGTTTTGTGGCGATGTCTGAGGAGGATTTGTTGTCTCTGGAGGGGGAGGAGTTGGTGTTGATTTTGGTGACGGCTTCAGGGGAACCGATGCGATTTGCTGTACCGGGGGCGACGCGGGAGAAGGTTTTGAAGATGAGTCAACAATTGCGTCGCGCTGTGACGGATGTGCGGATTCCTCGTCCTTATCTTCCGGTGTCACAACAGCTTTATCAGTGGTTAATTGCGCCTTTGGAAGCGGAGTTGGCGAGTCGAGAGATTAATAATTTGGCGTTTGTTGTGGATGTGGGGTTGCGTTCGTTACCGATGGCGGTTTTGCATGATGGAAATGGGTTTATTTTGGAACGCTATAGTATTGGGTTGATGCCCAGTTTATCGCTGACAGATACGCGCTATGTGGATGTGAGAAATCTGGAGGTGTTGGCGATGGGGGCGTCTGAATTTACTGACCAAAATCCGTTACCGGCTGTCCCGGTTGAGTTAGCGACGATTGCTGATGAATTATGGCAGGGTGCATCCTTTCTTAATTCTACGTTTACTCCCCAAAGGCTAAAAAGTATTCGCAATCGAACGCCATTTGGTATCCTTCACTTAGCCACCCATGGTGAGTTTAAATCCGGTAAACCAGAAAACTCGTATATCCAGTTTTGGGATACTAAGCTATCCCTTGACAAAATTCGAGAATTGGGGTTAAGTAATCCACCTGTGGAACTGATGGTATTAAGCGCCTGTCGTACAGCTTTAGGGGATGAGGAGGCGGAGTTAGGATTTACTGGGTTAGCTGTACAAGCGGGAGTAAAATCAGCCTTGGGAAGTCTCTGGTATGTTAGCGATGACGCGACGTTGGGATTAATGACTACCTTTTATTCCCAGTTAAAAGAAGTCCCGATTAAAGCTGAAGCATTGCGACAGGCACAATTAGCGATGATTCGGGGTGAGGTGCGAATAGAAAAGGGTCAATTGGTGACTCCGAATCAGACTATTCCTTTACCGCCAAAGTTAGCTGATTTACCGGATAGAGAATTGACCCATCCTTATTATTGGAGTGCGTTTACATTAGTGGGAAGTCCGTGGTAAAAATTAGGATAAGGCAGAGGGCAGAAGGAAGGTTGCAAGGTTAAAGGAAATGATATTACCGATGACGGAGGGCGGGTTTTGTTGATAGGTTATCAGTGGGTATCAATATGAAACGGCTAAACCCGCCCCTACAATTGACTATTCACGATATGACGGAGGGCGGGTTTTGTTGATAGGTTATCAGTGGGTATCAATATGAAACGGCTAAACCCGCCCCTACAATTAACCTTTCACGACATGACGGAGGGCGGGTTTTGTTGAGAGGTTATCGGTAGGTATCACAATTAAACGGCTAAACCCGCCCCTACAATTGACTATTCAACAAGCCTGACTTCTTACTTTTTCTTTTTCAATGCTTGCGCGATCGCACCTTCTAATTCTCGCTTACTCAACTCAGTAACAATGAACACTTCTTGAAACGTTTTACCAGAGCGAGCTATAATTTTATATCCGCCGCGAATGGGTACAGACACTTTTAACTCTAAGCGAGGACGATGACTTCTCGCCCGTCCAATGACAGCCGGCGTAATCGTTTGAATCCCAGTATAGCTAGTGAGACGTTCTAGAACCGGAATCAACCCGGCTAAGTGAGTTGAGTGATTCCAAACCAGTCTACCGCCATTGGACTTACCCATGATATGTTTTTGTCTATCTAAATTGCATATTGATCAGTTTTGTGCAAAATCATTACCCCGTCTCCCAGACCTAGCATACTACGTCTCTACATTTATGCCTCCTCTAGGGGAGCCATCGTTAATCCAGCCCGACTTAGCTGTTGGTGATAGAGTTCAGCTTGTTCCTGAGGACCAACCCAAACAATGGCTTGACCTTCAAAGTGAACCTGATTCGTCAGTTTCCAAGCGTAATCGCTGTTCATTCCGGGAATATACTTCACCAAGCAGTCATGGACATGCTGAAAGGTGTTGAAATCATCATCGAGAACAATCACCTTATAGTTGGGATAAGGCTTGCGGGTAACTTGACGCGATTTTTCAGGAGCTTGAGTTGGTGCAGCAGATGTCGCTGAACGAGCTGCTGAAATTACCACAGTCATAGGGCTTGTAACAAAATTCTGCTAAAAAATTCAAAAACGTATTATTCTAGTTTACCGCAGTTTGGCATCAGTTACTCATATTCATCACGGAAGTCCACCAAAGAAAGCCATCAACCAGATAAAATCCGCCGATTAGCAAAAGCACAATACTGCCAAACCGAATAATTGCGTCAGAGTAGCCCAACAAAAAGCGGGTTTGTTTGACCAAACTGGTGAAGAGACTGGCGAAAAAAATGATCGCCGTGTAACCCAAGGCATAACATACCATTGCCAAGGTACTCTGAATCGGGGAACCTGTGGCTGCACCCGCCGTGAGAACGGCAAACATGACGGGGCTGGTGCAGGGAGAACTCACCAAGGCAAAGGTTACGCCAACGCCATAGGGTCCTGCGATCGCAACGTTAAAAGCCGTCTGAGGTAAGGGTAGGCGTATTATCCCCAACAGCATCAACCCCATGAGGATAATCACGGCACCGACAACAATCTGTACATAGCCCCGGAATTGAATCAGTATAGCCCCTGCCCAGGAGGAAAATAAACCAAACAGACTCAGCATGGTTACCACTCCTAGGACAAATAACCCCGCTTTGACCAAAGCATCCCGGCGAGAGGTAATTTCACGGGTGCCAATGTAACTCAGATTTACGGGTAGTAGGGATAAAATGCAGGGAGAAATACTAGCGATTAATCCTCCAGCAAAGGACAAAGCCAGTAAAATTAAGGGATTATCAGTACGTTGTAGCTCAAACCATTGTCGATAGTTATTGCCAACCTCGAAGGCAAAATTCGTCAGTGTTTCCCCCAAAGGACTTTGCCAAGATTGGCTAACCGCTAAAATCAGAATCACCGTTGCGCCAAAGACTAATCCGGGTAAGAGAAATTTAGAACGGTGGCGTTGGGCAGAGTATGCCGTTAACGGTTTAGAATCTTTCATAAGTCGGTGGACACAAGGAAAGTTAAAGATTGTCAATGCGGGTTTAGGGACAATTGTAGGGGCGGGTTTAGGGAATCAATTGTAGGGGCGGGTTTAGGGAATCAATTGTAGGGGCGGGTTTAGGGAATCAATTCAGCTAGTCACCGATAACTGAACAACAAAACCCGCCCTCCCCACCGATAACTGAACAACAAAACCCGCCCTTATTTAGACACAGCCACCGTTATTTAAAGTCACGGGAACCTGAATATCCTGACAAATTAGCCAGTTGTTCTAGCTGCATCCCTCCCTCATGAAGTTGACCATTAATTTCCCACGTCGGAAAGGCTCGAATTTTGGCTTGACGACAAAGTTCAGGTTGAGCATTTTTGCCACGGGGATCGCACTCAATCGTTGCAACGTAAGAATAAGCTTCGGGTCCAAACTGTTTTTCTTGCCAGCGACAAACAGAACACCAGTAGGCTTCATACATTTTGGCATCACTTTGTTGCAGATGTTGGGCTAGAGCGACGTTTGCCGAAATAGCTGGAGATTGGCTGGGTTGAGGGGATTGAGCCTGAGGTTGAGAGGATGGAGTCGTTGCAGGCGGCTGAGGGGATTGAGTTTCAGGTTGAGAGGAGGAAGTGGTTACGGATGGCTGGGATGCAACGATAATTTTGGGAGATGGTTTAGGTTGAGAACTTTTGACCGATTGTTCTTTGGCGTAAGCTAAGTTACGCTGATACTGGTCTATTTTTTGGCTTGCCAGTTGCTTTTTCGGATGAGATGATGGCGTTTTTTCCAAAAGTGCGATCGCTTCTTGCCAGCGATTAACGACTAGATTCCAGTCATCCGGGGATACAGCCGATTGTGTAATTGTCGCTGCACTCATCGCGGTATCCAGGGCTTGGGAGAAGGGATCAGGTTCCGGCGAAGTGGCTGGGGATGAAACAGATGTAGGAGACGCGGGAATCGGTGTTGCTGGTGTGTTCGGTTGTGCTGTGAGTGGAGGCGATTCAACTTTAGAACACCATCTAACAAGCGGGAGCGTGGTAGCTCCCGTTTTCCAAACGGGGGCGGAAACGCGACACGGCTTTCTTTATTTGCCGTTTAATTTTTAGAATGATGAGGGTCGTTGATGTACGCCAAAATCACTGCTGTCGAAACTTTACCTGTGGTGTCATGAAAGTATCCTCTTGTCCACATAGAGGGCATTCTTTTTAAATGAGGATACCTTCCTCTGAGTTCATGAGACGAACGTCCTTTAAAGGCTTTGACTACTTGTGCTATTGAGTGGCCAGTATCGTATTCTACAAGTAAATGAACATGGTCAGGTGCTATCTCTAGTGCTTTAATGAACCAACCTTTTTCTATAGCAACATCATTGAGTATTTTACCAAGGTCGTTTTTAACGTCTCCTATTAGTACAGCGCGTCTACGCTTAGGTATCCAACAAAGATGCACGGTTGCACAACCTACGCTGTGAGGATATCTGCGATATTGCCTATCGGCTAAATTAACGGTCATGTTGGTTGCTGATGGTTATTGACATTCTTTTAAATTTAGGTTATCTTGATGAAGAAGTCGATGTCAATCAATCTGATTAACTAACATTTTGACAGGGTTTTCGCTATGGGTAAAAGCACTACCCCTTCATTCATTACAACCATTCCTCTTGTTGTAAACAGTCAATCAGAGTCAGAGTTGCTTTCTCGGTTCCAAGCGGGTCGGCAACTCTATAATGCTTGTTTGGACGAGGCAATGGTTCGGATGCGGTTAGTGCAGAAATCCTCCCATTACCAATCAGCCAAAAAGCTGCCAAAAGGGAAAGCCAGAACAAAGGCATTTAGTGAAGCAAGGAAGCAATATCGGTATTCCGAATACGACATCCAAGCTTATGCAACAGTAGTCGCCAATGCCTCTAAGTGGATTGCACAAAAAGTCGATTCCAATACTCAGCAAAAGTTAGCGACTCGTGCCTTCCAAGCTTCCGAAAAGGTAATGTTTGGTCATGCTAAGAAAGTACGATTCAAGGTTCCTTCTCGGTTCCGCAGCATGGAGGGCAAGACCAACAAGCAGGGTATCCGTTGGACTGGGGAGCACCTTCTTTGGGGAAAGCTCAAACTTAACGCCATGATTCGCCCCAATAACCCTGTAATGATGCATGGCATCAACAGCGAGATCAAATACGTCCGGATTATCTGGAAAGAGATTAACGGTAAACGTCGCTGGTATGCTCAGTTAATCAACAAAGGGGAGCCAAATCATAAAGCTGCTAATTTTGTTAATCCTGGAGTTGTTGGATTAGACCTGAATATTTCCAATGTGGCTTATGTGGCTGACAGCAATGCTGGCTTGCTACCCTTTGCCGAGAAGGTTCCGACCTTTGAGCGTGAGATTAGTAGCTTGCAGCGAAAGATGCAGCGGTCACAACGGCAGTCCAATCCTGACAACTACGAACCTGACTTCTTAGGAAGGAAGGGACGCAAGACTGTTCTGAAAAAAGGGAAGCCGAAAAAAGGTTGCTCTTCGTGGAATAAATCCAAACGTTATCAGGCTCTTGCGCGTCAAAAGCGAGAATTAGAGCGGCGCAAAGCTGAGTATTGCAAGTCTCAAAATCGTCGCCTAGTTAATGATATTCTCAGAAACGGAAACCAAATCAAGACTGAAAAGGTTTCTGTAAAGGGATGGCAAAAGAATTGGGGAAAAGCGATTGGCGCTAAGTCCCCTGGTTTTTTCCAGTCAGAACTGAAGCGCAAAGCTGAGAAAGCTGGCGGTTCGTTCTATCAGTTTTCGACTACGAAAACGGCACTCTCTCAAACTCATTTAACAGGGGAACGTATCAAAAAATCTCTGTCAGAACGAGTTCATTACGATAAGTCGGGTGTAGTAATGCATCGCGATTTGATGAGTGCGTTTTTAAGTCGTCACGTTTATGACGATGTGTTGTCATTACAGGATGCTCAATCTGAGTATCTAGGGATGGAAACCGCCCTGCTACGGGCATGGCAACAATATCAACAATCGGCAAATCGAGTAAGCGCGTCTGAAAGTCGGTGCAGTCATAGCCCCGTTGAGCCGATTCGTAGCGACTCAGAAAAGTCTAGCCAGATAGCCTCCTCCGGGACGGGCGACAAGCTAGATATAAGGTTCTGAGGAATCTCCCGGTTTTAGCGTAGCGGAACCGGGAGAGGTTTCAACCCGTCGCCAAAGCTAGTAGCGTTGCGGTTATTGTTGGGTAAAGCAGGGGTAGATGGATTCTTGAACGTTGCATGGTTAGGGTTGAGGTAAGGGATAGGAAATCACGCATTCGTAGGGGAGAAGCATTAGCACCCAGATTTTTCGATTTTACCTAACCCCGGAATTTGGTAAAGCCTCCATTCCATTAGGCGTTTGTAACTTTTGCATGACAAACTCTTGATTGACCAATGCTTGCGGATGAGATGGATTCAATTCTAATGCGGTTTGCAAGGCTTCCAATGCTTGAGGATATTGCTCTAAAAACCGCAGCGCTATGCCTTTCCCTGCCCAAAAATCAGCATTCTCTGCATCGATCGCGATCGCACGATTATAAGTGACTACAGCATCACGATATTGATTTAATGCCATGAGTGATAGCCCCCTATTATACCATGCTGCTGCCAAATCCGGATTAATGCCAATTGCTCGTTCGGCTGCGGTGATCGCCTCTTGATAGCGTTCCAGACGGAAGTCTAAACCACTCAGATTCACCCAAATCTCTGCCAGAGTCAGAATATTGCCCACATTCGCATCCCCTAACAGCGCCCGTTGATAAGCAGCACGGGCTTCATTATACTCTCCCAATGTGGTGAGAATTCGGGCATAGTTAAACCACGCCTTCGAGGAATTGGGATTAATCACAATCGCCTGTTCTGTCGCCCCTAGCGCCTCTTCAAACCGCCCCATAAACCACAGCGTCGCCCCCCGACTACTCCAGGGATCAGCATAGTCAGGATTAAGTGCTACCGCCCGATTAGCGGATGCCAAAGCCTCTTGAAATCGACCCAAACCTGTCAGCGCATCCGCCCGATGACTCCACGCATACGTCGCCCCTTCTTCTCCCCAGCGCCCGTCTCCCTCTTGAATCGCTTGATCGCAAGCGGCTAAAGCATCCTCATATTCACTCAGTTGATTCAGCGTGGCACATTGATTGGCTAAAGCTAACGAATAATCGGGACGAATTTTCAGCGCCCATTCTTGAGAGGTTAACGCTTCACCCGGTTGACCAATCATTAATAAAACTTTACCTTGTTCCGTCCAAGCGGTTGCATCCTTGGGGTCAATCGCCAGGGCTTGATCATAAGACTCTAGGGCGGCATCATACCGTCCCAACTGAGCCAGAATTTTACCACGATTCGTCCACGCGATCGCGGGAGTGCGATTTCCCCAATCCCCATTTACTTGTAATGCCCGTTCGCAGGAATTGAGGGCATCATACGTCTGATCAAATTGGGACAATAACAGACAGCGTTGCGCCCAAGCCAGGGAATAATTGGGATTACTTTGAACCGCTAAATCAAAGGAAAATAGTGCCTTTTCTGGTTCTGCTTGTCCCCAAAGAGCTAACCCTTGATGATACAACGCATAAGCCCGTGTCACCTGATTCCAAGTTTCATCAAGTTGTAACGCCGTTTCACAATCAGTTATCGCGGCTTCATAATTTGCCAATTGGATATTTGCCGCGCAGCGCTTTGCCCAAGCTTCAGAATGTCTGGGTTCTAGGCGAATGACTTGCCCATAAGAGGCGGCGGCTTCGGCATAATTATCTAATGCCCGTTGAATATCACCTCGATCAATCCAGGCTTGAGGTTCATTCGGATTCAACGCGATCGCTTGATCACAGGCTTCTAGGGCTTCTTCATAATTTCTAGCCTCTTTTTGGGAAGCACAGAGGTTAGCCCAGTAACTAAAATCTTGTAACTGTAATCCCTCTTCACCTTGAGCGTTTAAACTCTGGGGGGAGGATACAGTTACCCATAAAAAGGTACTTAGAAAAATAGAAATAATTTTGTTATTTGTCATTCGTCATTTGTCATTGGTCATTGGTCATTTGTCATTGGTCATTTGTCATTTGTCATTGGTCATTTGTCATTTGTCATTGGTCATTTGTCATTGGTCATTTGTCATTTGTCATTGGTCATTTGTCATTGGTCATTGGTCATTGGTCATTGGTCATTTGTCATTGGTCATTTGTCATTCGTCATTGGTCATTTGTCATTTGTCATTCGTCATTGGTCATTTGTCATTTAGACAGGGCGGGTTTAGTGACATTAGGGTGGACAAAAAAATGATAGTAGTGAAACCCGCCCCTACACATAAAACTCTTTTCTAGTCATTGATCATTCACCTCCCTCATCTCCCTCATCTCCCAGACGTTCCACCGGAACGTCTCTAGTCTCTACAACCCCTGCTTCCCCTGCTTCCCCTGCTTCCCCTGCTTCCCCTGCTTCCCCTGCTTCCCCTGCTCCCGCCGCTTCCCCATCACCTTATTTCCGACAATTATCACAATGTCCACATTTTAATCCCATCGCCTCCTTTTTAAACCCAAACG